>JAAFHI010000750.1 GCA_013298335.1 Actinomycetota bacterium | reverse complement strand
GTCGCAGTTGGAGGCGTGTTCGAGCTGGCCGCCGCATTCGGGACAGGTGCGGATCAGCGCGCCCATTTTGGGGTGGGCGTCGGACGGACTGTCGGCGGGTGCATCCTTGCGGGGTGCGTCCGGCAGCGCGGCGAGGCGGCGCTCGGCGATGGCGAGGCAGGCCGCGATGGCCTGTTCGGGCGAGGTGCAGCACCGCTGGTTGAACCAGACGGTGTGGGTGCCGCTGACCTTGTTGAGGCTGCGGGCGACGTCGCGGACGTTGAATCCGCCGCGGAGCATCTTCGACGCCAGCATGCCGACCGAACTGCTCACCAGCGGCCCGGTCGTGAAGACTTCCAGCACCCGTTCGTGATCGTGGTTGACCGTGACGTACAAATTGGCCCCGTCGAAGGGAATCTGCCACGTCCAGCCCTGCATTTCGCGGGGTCGGGCAATTTCGACCCGTCCGGAGGCCGGGATTGGCCGGGGTGTTTCAATCCCCTCGCCGCCGGATTCGACTTCAGGTTCGTTAACGGCGTTATCGGACGCTTTCATCGACGTCAGCACCTGATCCACCCGGCTGCCGTCGCGGTAGTAGGACACCGCCTTGACCCCGAGGTCGCGGGCGAGCCGGATGAGCCGGTCCACATCCTCGACCGTGTCGGTATTCGCCCCGTTGACCGTCTTGGAAATGCTGTTGTCCACGTGCTTCTGAAAGGTCGCCAGCATCCGGACGTGTTCCTCGCCGGTGATTTCGTGCGCCGGGACGAAAAAGTCGGGCAGTTCGCGCTCGCGCTCGGTCACGGCGGCGGCAGCCCGTTCGAGACTCGCCGAATCGGTCGGATCAACCTCGACGCCGAGCGCCCGCGCGGCCTCGGGATGGACGTAGACGCGGGTTCCGAGCGTGTCCTTGCGGATGTAGGCCCAACTGAAATTCGGCTCGATGCCGGAACTCGTCTCGGCGACGAGGGAAATCGTTCCGGTCGGGGCCACGGTGGTCACTTCGTAGTTGCGCGGGGTGACGTCGGCGTCGCCGAACCCGAGTCCATTGCGGAAAAACATTTCGTAGGCCGCGCGATTCGCTTCGAATTCGGGAAAAACGCCCTTTTCCCGGCCCAGGTCGAGGCTGGCGCGCCAGCATTCCTTCTGGAAAAAGGACATGAGGGTTTCGGCGATGACGAAACTCTCCTCGCTGCCGTAGCGGATGCGCTTCCGCAGCAGGAGATCGGCGAATCCCATGATGCCGAGGCCGACCGGGCGGGTCCGGTGGGTGAGGTCGGCCACCTGCGGCAGCGGCCACGCGCAGACGTCCACCACGTTGTCGAGAAACCGGACGCCGATCCGAATGGCCTCGCGAAAGGCGGGCCAGTCCATTTCACCGTTGTGGTCGGCGAATTTCGCCACGTCGAGCGAACCGAGGTTGCAGGCGTTGAAGGCGTGGAGCATCTCCTCGGCGCACGGGTTGGAGGCGTGAATCCGTCCGAGGCTCGCGAGCAGATGATTGTGCCGGTTGACCTGATCAATGAAGATGACGCCGGGCTCGGCGTACTTCCATGCTGACTCGACGATCCGCCGCCAGACGTCCGGCGCGTAGAGCATGCCCGGTCGGGGCGGTTTCTGGCCGTTCCATTCGTACTCCGCGCCGGTTTTCGGGTCCGTCACCGGTTTCGTCCAGTCTTCCCCGCCGAAATTCGTGGCATACCACTCGTTGCGGGTCACGGCGTTCATGAAGGCGTCGGTCACGGTGACCGAAATATTGAAGTTCAGGAGCGAGGTCTGGTCGTTCTTGGCGTGGATGAAGGTGAGGATGTCCGGGTGCTCGCAGCCCAGGATGCCCATGTTGGCCCCGCGCCGGACGCCGCCCTGCTTGACCGTTTCGGTCATCGCGTTGACGATGTTCATAAAACTGACCGGCCCGGAGGCCGTCCCGCCGGTCGAAGCGACGATCGCGCCGGCGGGCCGCAGAAACTCGTAGGACATGCCGGTTCCGCCGCCGGACTGGTGGATGACGGCGCACTGTTTCACATGTTCCATGATGCCGGGGATGGAATCCTCGATGGGAAGCACGAAACAGGCGGCCATCTGGGCGTCGTCGCGTCCGGCGTTGACGAGGCACGGCGTGTTCGGGATGAACTTGCGGTCGAGCATCAGGGCCGAGGCGGCGGCGGTAAAGAACCGGTGCTTTTCGGGGTCGGTTTCGGCCCGACCGATGTGTTCGACGACGCGGGCCACGATATCGGTCCAGGTTTCAAGGGGTCGGCCCGCGCGGTCCCTGAGGGCATACCGTTTCGCAATGACCGAGCGGGTGTTGATTCCGAGTTCCGGTCGGGTGGCGGCGGATTCCCGGATTTGGGTGGGTACACTACTCATGAAAACTCCTGTGGAAGGAACGGCAACCGGAATGAAAATGGCGGAGGAAGAGGTGTTGCGTTCCCTCCCAGTTTCGTTCATCCGGGGCCGGATGAGAAGACTGGAAAAAAGGGACTGAAATGAAAACGGATGTCGTTCGGGCCTTCCGAAATTTCAGGTTGGCTGTGCTACACTGCGCTCACCCGCAAAATTCCTGAACCGAAACAGTTTCCTCACGTTCGCGCCGAATCATTCAACCGTTTTTGACTCGGTTGGAACGGTCCGGCGGCGTCCATCCACCTGAACATGAAGGAATGTCCGACCTGTAAAACCTGCTACGAAGATATCGTCGAACTGTGTCCGACGGATCAGACCCGGCTCGTTTCAAATCTGCCCGGCCCGTCCGTCATCGACGGGAAATACAAGCTGCTCTCCTGTCTGGGACGCGGCGGGATGGGGTCCGTTTTCCGGGCTACCCACCTTCATCTGGGTCGGACCGTGGCGGTCAAGACGCTGCTTCAGGATTACGCCAATTCGGATGCGACCGCCGTGAGCCGGTTCGGTCGCGAGGCCAGGGCCGCCGCCGCCGTGCAGCACCCCAATGTGGTCGGCGTCAGCGACTTCG
>JAAFHI010000904.1 GCA_013298335.1 Actinomycetota bacterium | reverse complement strand
TAGGGCGTGCGCTGGGCTTCCCAGAATCCGGCGAACAGCACGCGGGGATTGCCCGGGTCCATCGCCAGGTCGGAAACGCCCGCTTTCGGCGATTTGAAGAGGACTTTCTGCCACGTCTTGCCGCCGTCGGTCGTGCGGAAGACGCCGCGGTCCTCGTTCGGACCGTAACAGTGGCCCATCGCCCCGACGTAGGCCACGTCCGGGTTCTTCGGATGAATGCGGATGCGGGAAATGTGCCGCGTATTTTCGAGGCCGACACGTTTCCACGTCTTCCCGGCGTCGGTCGATTTGTATACCCCGTCGCCATGCGACACGTTGCCGCGCCACGTTTCCTCGCCCATCCCGACGTAGAGCACGTTCGGATCGGAATCGCTCACGGCAATCGCCCCGACCGAACCGGTCCCGAAAAAGCCGTCCGAAATCGGTTCCCAGGTAATGCCGCCGTCGGTCGTCTTCCAGACGCCGCCCCCGGTCGCGCCGAAGTAGTAGGTGTTCGGTTGCGACGGAACGCCGGTGACGGCCCCGCTGCGACCGCCGCGAAACGGGCCGACCAGCCGGAACTTCAATTTATCCAACAGCTTCGGCTCGCTCTTGACCGTTTGGGCGAAAACGGTCGGAACCGTTGTCGCAACCAGCAGCAGCGCGAACAGACAGACGAAAACACGCGAAGAAACGAATTTCATGGGCATCCGCTTTCCAGAGGAAGAAAAGTTTGAAGGCCGAAAATCCGGCACTTCGTCCGAAATTGGTGAGAAAACGCGTAACTACTTGAATGCAGAACGCTTTTCAAGCCCCCATCCCGAATGAGGCGTCCCCGAAGCCCCGAATGCCTTTTCAAATCCGACTCTTGAACACCGGCGAAAGCCGAAGAAACCGATTTTCCGAAAACTGAAATTTAGGAATGGCGAACCGCCACCCCGTTTTGTAGGTTGGATGGAGACTTACACGCTTTTTCCCTTTACCGGAATTGAAGCGGCGTCATCCCGCTGGATGAGCCTTCCGATTTCGTAACGTCCCCGAATTGTGTGTGAGCTGGTGCGGAAGCACGTCAGCCTTGTCCTGCGTTCAAAAAACGCGAGGGGTTCGGGAAATGAAATTTCTGTTTATCGCGCTCGACGGTCAGGCCGACCTCGCCCTGCAACTCGCGGCCAAACGGGTTCGCGAACACCACCGGGCCGATCTTCAGGTCGCCTTCCACATCGCGTCCGAGCTTGAGCGTCCGGAAGCCATCGAAAAACTTCGGGCGGATGCTGCCGACGCCGATCTCCTGTTTGTCGTCCACCAGTTCAACGACGACCAGATCGCGCTCATCCGCTCGCTCATCAATCAGCACAAAAGTCGGTATCAGGCAGTCATTTGCGTGATGTGCGCGCCGTCGCTCATCAAGGAAACCCGAATCGGAAAATTCGACCTCGCGAAGAAATCCGGCGAGAAGACGCCGTGGTATTCCCCGATGCGGATGATCAAGGCCGTCAAGGACACCTTCAAGGGGGACGAGTCCGAAGACGACGAGCCGAAGCAGGCCGCGCCTCCGGGGCGGACCATGATGACGATGCTCAAGAACGCCGGGAAGATCATGAAGTTCATCCCCGGCACGGCGCAGGACATCCACTCCTACATGATGTCCATTCAGTACTGGCTCAACGCCTCCGCCGACAACCTCGAACAGTTCCTGCTCTTCCTGCTCACGCGCTACACCGACGAATACAAAAACAAGTTCAAGGCCAAACCGCCGGTCGAATACCCCGACGTGGGCCTCTACCACCCGAAAATCGGGAACATCGTCGAATCGACGCGCGAATTTCACGCCGCCGTCCCGAAAAAGGCCAACACCGGCACCATCGGCGTTCTGATGCTGCGCTCCTATCTGCTTTCGGGAAATCGCGCGCACTACGACCGCTTTATTGAAGAAATCGAGAAACGCGGGTTGAATGCCCTGCCGGTCTACGCCTTCGGCCTCGACGGACGCCCGGCGGTCGAGAAGTACTTTCTCCACAACGGCAAGCCGACGGTGGACGCGGTGGTGTCGCTGACCGGCTTCTCGCTCGTCGGCGGCCCGGCCTACAACGATTCCGCCGCCGCCGAGAAGCTGCTGAAATCGCTCGACGTGCCCTATTCCTGCGCCCCGTCGCTCGAATTCCAGACCGAAGAGGAATGGGAAAAGGACCCGCAGGGGCTCAACCGACTCCAGGCAACCCTGATGGTGGCGCTTCCCGAACTCGACGGGGCGACCGACCCGATCGTTTTCGCCGGAAAGACCAAAAACTCGCGGATGATCGCCCCCATCGAGTGTCGCATCGAGAAACTCGTGGGCCGGATGCAGAAACGGGTCACCCTCCGCCGGACGCCCGCCAACCACCGAAAAATTGCGGTCGTCGTCTTCAATTTCCCGCCGAGTCAGGGCAATACCGGGACCGCCGCCTATCTCGACGTGTGGGAGAG
>JAAFHI010001081.1 GCA_013298335.1 Actinomycetota bacterium | reverse complement strand
TGGGGCGCGAGGAATTCCGCCCGATTATCGACGGCCTGACCATCGGGCTTCAGGTTCTGCTGGTGTTTATCGGGACGCTCACGCTCGGCATCGGCGGCGTCGGACTGATGAACATCATGCTGGTCTCGGTCAACGAACGGACCCGCGAAATCGGCCTGCGCCGGGCGCTCGGCGCGTCGCGGCGGAACATTCGCACCCAGCTTTTGTGCGAGGCGCTGATGCTGACCGGTTTCGGCGGCCTCATCGGCATCGGACTCGCCTACCTCATCGCCTGGTCGGTCGGTACGCTGCCGATGCTCGGAGCACTGTTCGAGGAGACCTCGGGCAAGGGCGACATTCACCTGGCCATTTCCCCCACGACGGTACTCGTGTCGGCAGGCATTCTCATTCTGGTGGGAATCGGAGGCGGTCTCGTTCCGGCGATTCGGGCTTCGCGGCTCGATCCGGCGGAAGCCCTGCGGTGCGAATAGCGCGATGGGGAAATCGTCGCCTATGAGGCGTACTTCCCGTGATTCGGATAGAGCCGCCGGAAGCAGTCGGGACAGATGCCATGCGAGAAGAGGATGTCGAACCGGCGCTCCAGGTAGTGTTCAACCGGAATCCATGACGGATCGGGTTCATCGTCGCGGATGTTTTTGCAGGACGCGCAGGTGACGACAAACTCCTTCCCTTCAACCATTTTGCCGATCTGTCGGAAAACGGGCAGATAATCCAAAAGGCGAAAGACGAGCGCGGCCCCGAGAAAATTCCCGTGCAGATCGCGGACTGGCGCGGCATGACCGGTGACCCGCGACTCATCGCCCCGGCGGTGACGACAGACGGTTTCCACCGGGAACGGCTGGACATGCCCTTCAAGCAACGCGGACCGCGCCAGCGACAGATTTTTTTCTTCACCATTGGTCCGATCAATCAGAACCAGCACCTCGTCGATGGGACGCCGCACGCTATCGGTATTCGACCAGCCGGTCAGTTGGGCGGCGAGCGGATTCAGGAACGTCACCATGCCGAATTCGTCGGTAGCGATGAAGGCGTCGTAAATACTTGTCGGTGTTGAAGTAAGCCACCGTTCACGTTTGCGCAGGTCGCGTTCGACCCGGCTTTTGTGAAGCGCGATTTCGACGGTCGTCCGCAGGGTCTCGGTTTTGATGGGTTTGGCGAGGTAGCCGAACGGTTCGGCGGCCTTGGCCCGTTCGAGCGTTTCACGATCCGTGAAGGCGGTCAGAAACACAATTGGAATATCGTGTCGGTTCCGGATTTCAGTGCCGGCCTGAATCCCGTTTCCCTCGCCGGCCAGTTGTATGTCCATCAGCACCAGATCGGGCATCAGCGATTGCGCCAGCCGGATGGATTCCTCGGAAGTGGTCGCGTGCCCGACCACGCGATAGCCGAATTTTTCGAGCCTCACCCGCAGGGCCTCGGCCAGAATCAGTTCGTCCTCGACGATCAGGATGGAGCAGTGGTCAATATTCAGGGCTCTGGGCACAAAATTCTCCAATCAGAGTGTTGTCGGGAAGGGAGCCCGGAGGACCACGCGGGTGCCGGGGTCGGCCCGGTCGAACGACACCGTGCCGGTCAACTGTTGCGTCAACAGTTCGACAAGACGTAACCCGAGCGAGGAATTCTGCCGGGGAAAAAAATCGTCCGGCAGGCCGACGCCGTCATCCGCGACTTCGACGACCAGATGCGCCGCGCCGCGCGTCAGACGAATCGTCACCACCCCGGCCCCTCCGAACTTGAACCCGTGCTTGATCGCGTTGGTGACAAGTTCATTCAGGATCAACCCGAGCGGCACGGCCATGTCGAGCGGCACGACGACCGGATCGCATTCGGCCACGCAGTCCAGCCCCGAAACGCGATAGGTTCCAAACAGGTTCTCAACCAGCACTCCGACGAATTCATGCATCGACACACCGTCGAGACTGTCGCTTTCATAGAGGTGTTCATGAATCAGCGCCATCGCCTCAATGCGGTTCTGGGCTTCCAGTACGAACGGCTGGACCACTTCCTCGTTGGTCCGGCTAGATCGGAAGAG
>JAAFHI010000460.1 GCA_013298335.1 Actinomycetota bacterium | reverse complement strand
GACGCCTCGTGGACCTGCTCACCATCACCAAGCTCATCTCGATTTTCGAGACCTACGACAACGAAGTCGATGCGGTCAAAAGCTTCGAACATCAACCGGAAAGCCAACAGTTCTGAAAAAAGGTATCGGGTGTCGGGTGTCGGGTTCCAGGTGAAAACCGTCTGACCCGAATTGAAAAGAAATCAAGGGTGTTACCGACATTCGACCTCTTGGTTTGACCTGAAACCCGACACCCGATACCCGACACCTTTTCCATCCATGCTTGCCATCATCGACTACGGCGTCGGAAATCTCCGCAACATCGAACGCGCCTTCGCCCATGTGGGCGTCGAGGCGACCATTACGTCCGACCCGGAAGCACTGCACCGGGCCACGCGGCTCGTGCTGCCCGGCGTCGGGGCCTTCGGCGCGGCGGTGGATGAACTCCGCCGCCGCAAACTCGACACAGTCGTGCTGGATGCCGCGAAAGCGGGCACGCCGGTGCTCGGCATCTGCGTCGGCTTTCAGATGCTCTTCGACGAAGGGCATGAATTCGGCGTCCATCGCGGCCTCGGGCTGCTGCCGGGCCGCATCGTGAAGTTTCCCGAATCGAAGCTGCCCGTGCCGCAGACCGGGTGGAATCAGGTGCAGCAGACGCAGACGCACCCGCTCCTGCGCGACATTCCGGACGGCGCGTTTTTCTACTTCGTCCACTCCTACCACGCCGATACGACCGTCGCCGAAAACATCGTCGGAACGACCGAATACGGCTTCGACTATCCGACCGTCTGTGCCCGCGCCAACGTCATGGGCGTCCAGTTCCATCCGGAAAAGAGCCAGTCGGCGGGTCTGCAACTGCTGCGGAACTTTTCTGAAATCAGTAGCCAGTAGTCAGTGGCCAGCAGTCAGTTGCTGATACCGGATTTTTGAATTGATGCGACACAGAGAAGTTCTTTGCTGACTACTGGCTACTGGCCGCTGGCGACTGACTGCTGACTGCTCGCATGGACAAGCCGGGCCGATTCCACTACTTTTGACGATTGCAGTACTCACGGGTGCCTCCCTCGGAAAAAACGCCGGAGACGATTCGAACGCATTATGAGCAGTTTCTTTGAAGTGATGGTCGAAACCCATTTTGCCGCCGCGCACGCCCTGCGCAACTACCGCGGCCAGGGGGAATCCCTTCACGGACACAATTGGCAGATTCAGGTTTTCGTTCGCGGCGAAAAGCTCGACGAAGATCACATGCTGGTTGATTTTCACGCGGTCCGCGCCGCCACCCAAAAGGTGATGGACTACCTCGACCACACGAATCTCAACGAACTTCCGCCGTTCGACAAGGAACTCAATCCTTCGACGGAAAACATCGCCGCCTTCATCTTTCACGAAGTCGCCGGCAAGATTAACGATGACCGCTGCCGCGTGACGCTTGTCCGCGCGTGGGAAACGCCGCAGACGATGGCGGCCTACGGCGTTGCCTGAACGAATCTCCCGCACCCGAAAATCGCTCTCCCCTCAGCCGGACACCCCAACCGACTCCACCAACGAAGCGTCAGTGCCATATTCACGCATAGTTGTCCTGACGGTTCTGGCGCTTGCCGCTTTCGCGGGAAACTCGCTGCTCTGCCGGGCGGCCCTTTCCCACACGACGATTGACCCGGCGACGTTCACGACGGTGCGCCTGCTCTCGGGCGCGGTCATGTTACGGCTTCTCGTCCTGATCCGGAGCGGAGATCGCGGTGGCCGGGGGAATTGGCTGTCGGCCTTTGCCTTGTTTGCATATGCCGCCGCCTTCTCGTTTTCATATGTGTACATGACGGCGGCGGCTGGCGCCCTCGTCCTCTTCGGGGCAGTTCAGACCACGATGATCGGGTACGGCCTCAGGTCGGGCGAGCGAATGCGTCCGCTTCAGATTTCAGGATTTTTTCTGGCGTGCGGCGGGTTGATCGCGCTGCTGTTGCCCGGTTTGTCGTCACCGCCATTGCCGGGTGCCGTCCTGATGCTTGGGGCGGGCGTGGCGTGGGGTGTGTATTCCCTGCGGGGAAAGGCCGCCGGTGATCCGTTGCAGGTGACGACGGGGAATTTCATCCGAGCCGCACCGATGGCCGTGGTTCTGAGCGCGTGCTTTTTCAAGTGGGCGTCATTCGATTTGAATGGTGTCGGATATGCGTTTCTTTCGGGGGCCCTGGCGTCGGGACTGGGGTATGCCATCTGGTATACGGCGTTGCCTTTTCTGCGATCGACAAGCGCGGCGACGGTACAACTGAGTGTCCCGGTGATTGCGTCTCTGGGGGGAGTGCTTTTTTTGCAGGAACCATTCAAGAGACGGCTGCTGTTTGCAACGGTTGCGATCATCGGTGGTATCGGGCTGGTGATCCTGAAGGGCAAACACAGGGAATCAGCCGACAATTCGCCGGACACTACCGCCCCGGTCCAACCGCGGCTTTAGGTTTATTCTCGTTCGATTCTTTGTGACGAAACAGGAAACCCAGCGCCTCGCGCGAGCGCTCAGGCGATGGGTTCTCATCCAATCGGAAACCTGACGTGTTTCCCGGCATTGAAAAGAGGGCCGGTTCTCGTCACTTCACCATGCCCTATTCCCTACGTTGCAATCAGCCCGCCGTCCACCGGCAGTCCGGTCCCGGTGACAAATGACGACGCGCCCGACGCGAGCCACAGCACGGCTTCCGCGACTTCCTCGGGCGTTCCCGCGCGGCGCATCGGCTGGGCCTGAATCATCTTTTCCGCCAGTACGGGCGAAATGTCGTGAACCGACGCCGTCATCTGGGTCGCGATGATCGCCGGACAGACGGCGTTCACGCGGATGCCCGCTCCGACGTATTCGAGCGCGGCGGTTTTGGTCAGCCCGAGGACGGCGTGTTTGCTTGCGTCGTAGGGCGAAAATCCGCGAAAGCCCAATATTCCCGCTACCGAAGCGAGATTCACGATGCTGCCGCCCTGTCCCTGCGCGAGCATCTGTCTGATCTCGGCCTGCATGCACAGGAAGACCCCGCGCACGTTCACGTCCATCACGCGGTTGAACATCGCCTCGTCGGTTTCATGGAACGGCGCGGGATTGCCCAGAATGCCCGCATTGTTCACCGCCACATCGAGCCGTCCGAACATCTCGACGGTTTTCTCGACCATGGCCGATACGTCTCCCGGATTGGTTACGTCGGCGAGAATGACCGTCCCGGTCGCGCCCATTTCGGTGATGGAACGCAGCGTTTCCGCCGCGCCCTGAAGATTGGTGTCGGCGATGGCGACGTGGGCGCCCTCGCGCGCAAACGCGAGTGAAATGGCGCGTCCGATACCGGCGGCGCCGCCGGTCACGAGCGCGACCTTGCCTTCGAGTGTTCGATTCATGTGTTTCGTTCCTTTATGTGGTGAATTTCAGCTTTCCGGGTAACGGCAAACCTTTCGACGAAGCGGGCCGTCAAACAATGCATTGCGTCCCCAATATGTAGCGGACGCGTTCACAAGTGAATCGATCCGAAGGAGGTCGCCCCCTATGGAACTCACGGAAACGCTTTCGCACAGAATTTTTCCGGTAACGCCCGCGCCCGCCATCCGGCGGGTCCGCAATCAGTTCAAGGCCGCTTACAATCGTGTTTTCGGCTGCTGGCACCGGGATATGAGCCGTCCCATTACCCGCCAGCACAAAACCTATCGCGTCTGTATGGACTGCGGCGCCAACCGCGCCTTCGATACCGAGCACTGGAAGATGGTCGGTCCCTATTTCTGCGACGTCGCGCCCCAGACGGAAGCGCAGGTGCAGGCAACGCTCAACTCGTGAAGGTGTCGGGTATCGGGTTTCGGGTATCAGGTTCAAAAAACTGAAACCCGACACCCGATACCCGAAACCTTTCAGGCACTCAAATTCCGCGACACATTCGTCCGATAGGCCAGAATCGCCGGTAAAAGGCCCATGACCGCGCCGAGCAGGATCACCCCCGCCGCCATTGCGAGCTCGCCCGGCACGACGGCCAGTTTCGGCAGGGCATCGGCCAGCGAAATCGGTTTCCACGCACTGACTTCGATACCGCTCGCGCCCTTGGCGTAATTCTGCAATCCGACCAGAATGACGTGCCCCAGCACGATACCCAGCCCGGCCCCGAGCGCGGAAATCACCGACGCTTCCAGCAGCAGCCACGAAAAAATCGTCATCCGCCGCGCACCGAGCGCCCGCATCACGGCGAGGTCGCGGCGGCGTTCGGTGAGCGAGTTGTAGATCGTGACCAGGATGAACATCGCCGCCA
>JAAFHI010000847.1 GCA_013298335.1 Actinomycetota bacterium | reverse complement strand
GTGTCTTTTCGGCAGCGCAGACTTGACGAGTGGCGGTCTGTACCAAATGTGGCGGACCCGGCGGTTTGCGAGTGGTAAATTTGTTGAATGAGCAAAGGAAAAGACAAAACCCCGCCAGTGGCGACCAACCCTGAAGAGATCGAGGAATTGATCGTCCGGATAGAAAAGGACGAGCTTTCGGCCCAGGACCGGGCGCTGGTCACGGGCCTGCTTCGTTTGTTGATGAAGCTGGTATGGGTGACGAAGGCAAAGGAAGCGACGATTGGCCGATTGCGCGGTCTTCTGTTTGGAGTGAAGACGGAGCGTCGCGAGGAGAAGAAGAAAAAGGACGATGAGGACGGCGACGGCGGGTCTTCGGTTTCGGACGAGCCCTCATCGAGCGCCGCGCCGAAAGCGGAAGGTTCATTGAAACGGACCGGCCATGGGCGCAACGGCGTGGATGCCTATCCGGGCGCGGGAACGGTGGTGTGCTCGGATGACCGTTTGTTCACTGGCGCGCGGTGTCTTGAGGCCTGTTGCGAAGGTCGGTTGTTTCAGGATGGGTCGCCGGTTGAGAAGATCGTGCTGACGGGACAGCCGCTGATCGGGGCGACGCGCTACGAGCAGCCGGCGTTTCGGTGCGGTCGGTGTCGCCGCCGGTACGTGACGGCGCTGCCGGAAGGGGTGACGGGCGAGCGTCACACGGCGGAATCGGACGCGACGCTGGCGTTGGCGCGGTACGGAACGGGGTTGCCGCTGAACCGGCTGTCGGTGTTGCAGGAGGAATTCGGGATTCCTTTGTCGCCGAGCGTACAGTGGGAGCGGTCGGAACAGGTGGCGAACGCGGTGCTGCCGGTGTTCTTCGCGCTGACGAATGAAGCTGCCAGTGCGGATTTGATCCAGCAGGATGATACGCCGATGAAGATCGTTTCGGGGGCAATGTCCGAGAACGGTCGGACGGCGACGCGGACGACGGGGTTGGTGGCGCGGACAGGAACGGCGTGGATTGCGCTGTATGTTTCGGGCTGCCGACACGCGGGTGAGAATGTGGCGGAGTTGCTGAAGCGGCGAAAAACGGAGAAGTCGCCGCTGCGGATGGGCGACGCGCTGGGCCAGAACTGGATTTGTGAAGATGGAGAAATCGGAAAATGCCTCGCGCATGCGCGACGCCGGTTCTTTGACATTCGGGAGTTGTATCCGGAGCTGACCCGTCCGGTGCTGGATGTGTTCGGCGCGGTGTACGGGGTGGAAGCCTGGGCAAAGGACCTGCCGCCGGATGAACGGATGGAAGCGCACCAGGCATTGAGCGGTCCGCTACTGGCCCGGCTTCATGACTGGATCACACGGAACCGCGAGGCGCGACGTTTTGAACCGAACGGGGCGTTCGGAAAAGCCTGCGCGTACCTGTTGGGACACTGGGAGGGACTGACACGGTTTTTGTCCGTGCCGGGAATGCCGCTCGACAACAATGCCTGCGAGCGGGCGTTGAAGCCGGTGGTGCGGCACCGCCGCAACTCGCTGCTCTTTCGGACCGGGTATGGCGCGCTGGTGGGCGACATTCTACTGAGCGTCATCGAGACGTGCCGGTTGAACGGTGTCAGCGCGTGGGCGTACCTGGCGGCGGCGCGGCGGGCCGGGGCGAAGACGATTCGTGAAAACGTTCAGGACTGGTTGCCGTGGCGATGGGCCGCCAGTCCGGGGTAAGGCGGATGTCGCGCGGGTCGCCCTGGGCGAGCAGAACCGAAACCTGATGGGTGGAGAGCACCGCGCTCGGATCGGTCGGCCACCAGAGCAGACGTCCGCGCGAAAACCGGCGGTGGCACAACCAGAATCCTTTGCCGTCGTAAACCAGTATCTTGACGGCCGTACCCGCGCGGTTGCGGAAGACGAAGACCGTGCCCGTCATGGGATCTTCATTCAACACCGACCGGCACAGGGCGGCCAGCCCGTCGATGCCCCGGCGAAAATCGACCGGCGCGACGGCGATCAGAATTCGCATGTGGGGTACGAGTTGAATCATCGGATCGCCGCGCAAAAGGTCGCGATGTCGGAAAGATTCGCGTTCTGAAATTCGAGGATGAGCTTTGTTCCATCCGGACGCTCGACGCGCAGCGACACCGCCGTCGGATTCGCCGCCACGACCGGGACGGAAACGAACGCGAATTCGGTGCCGACATCTTCATTTAAAGGAGTGTTGAGCGCGCTTTCCGTCTTGCGGCGGTTCAGATGCGTCGGATTGAGACCGAGCCGTTTGGCGACCTTGGTGACGGAGTGCCGGTCGAGCAGGCCGACCGCCAGACCCCACAGTTCCTGGGGAATCGCCGCCCGCGGGTGCGGACGTGATGCCCGCCACGTCGCGAAAGCTCTTTGCGCTGCAATCAGTTCGTCGAAATCACGTCCGGTCATCATCTCGTTCCTCCACAAGAAAATCCGAGGAACGATAAAGGGTTCAATTCACGGGGTCAGTCCCCGCTTACCGAAAAGACACGGGTGACGTGGTTTTACGCCTATGATCTGCGGCAGCAGATGACGACGGTCCGGAAGCAGGAAACCAACGGCCCGCCGAGCTTTGCGGGTGAATACGAGTACGACTACGCGAAACGCCGGATTGGCCGCAACGGCATCTGGAACGTCTACGATGGCGAC
>JAAFHI010001085.1 GCA_013298335.1 Actinomycetota bacterium | reverse complement strand
ATCCGGGCTGACGCGGTCACGCCGGGGAAACCGCTCGACGGATATGTGCGCGAACAGTGGACGACCGACACCGGACTCCCCCAGAACTCGGTGACCTGTTTTAAACAGACGAAGGACGGCTACCTGTGGTTCGGTACGCAGGAAGGGCTGGTCCGCTTCGACGGGGCGCGGTTTACCGTCTTCGATCCGGGCAACACGCCGGAAATGTTCAACCGGAATGTCTACTGCATTCATGAAGATGATGACGGCACGCTCTGGATCGGTATCGGCGGGGGCGTTCTGCGGTATCGGGACGGGGTTTTCAAATTTCTCAACGACAAGGACTCCCTTTCTGACGTTCCTTCGATTCTCCGCGCCAGGGATGGAACGCTCTGGATCGCGACGTTCATGGGACTTTCCCGGATTCCGCCGGGAAAGGACGACATCGAGACGACCCCGGCGAAATCCGTGAAGGGACGTTTTGCCCGACGGTTTTTCGAGGACCGCGACGGAAATCTGTACGCCGGGTTGGCGAGTGGACTCTGGCTCTGGAAAAACGGCGAATTCATCCCCATCGGTCCGCCGGAGATTTTCGAGAAAAACGCCGTGAGCTGCTTTACCCAGACTCAGGACGGGACCATCTGGATCGGACTGACGGAGGGGGGATTGGCGCGCTTCCGGAACGGCGGATTCGATGTGGTTTCGGAAAAGGAGGGGCTGGCCAGCCGCTTCGTCACCGCCCTCCATTCCGATCCTTCGGGAATCCTGTGGGTCGGCACTGAAAAGGGGTTGTACCGATTGACCGACGGCGGATTCGAGCGCTATGCCGACTCGGAAAAGCTGGGAACGTCGAAAGTGCTGGCCATTGAAACCGACCGCGAGGGAAGTTTGTGGGTCGGCCTCGACGCGGTCGGACTGTTTCGGCTGCGCGACGGCAAGTTCAGAACCATCGGACCCAGCGACGGCATCGGCGGTGAAATTGCCTTTTCTCTTTTGGGAACCCGATCCGGCGATGCGTGGGTGGCCACGGAACAGGGACTTGCCCGCCTCCACGACGGAAAATGGATGAAAGTCGGTTTGCCGGAACAGTTCCAGGGCGTCTCAAGTCTGCTGGAGGACAAGGATGGAACGATCTGGATCAGTTCGAGTACTGGTCTGTGGCGGTTTTCGGGAGAAAAACTATCCCGTTTCCAGTTTCCGGGGCGCGACAAACCCTTCCCCGTTCGGCGACTCTTCATTGCCCGTGACGGAACGTTCTGGATGAATCTGGAAAACGGCCTGCACGTTTTCCGGGATGGGGAACTGAAGCATTTCAGCGACGTCGGAATCCCGAAAAACATCGGCTTCAACGGCTTCGCCAACGGTTTCCACGAGCAAACCGACGGCACCATCCTGCTTTCCACCTTCAACGGGGTTTTGAGGTTCCGCGAGGGAAAAGCCGACTTTCTGAAACTGCCGGAAATCACCCCGATGCGGGATTTCTTCCGGGATTCCCAGGGCGTGTTGTGGATTGGCTCCCTCAACGGCCTCTGGCGGTTCGACAACGGAAATTTCAAGAAGATCGGGACCCGCGAGGGGCTTTTCGACGGCACGGCGTGGACGATTCAGGAAGACGAGGCCGGTTTTTTCTGGATGTCGTGCAACAAGGGCATTTACCGGGTTCCGCGCGCCGATTTGATGGCGGTCGCCGACGGACGGGCGAAATTGGTGCGTTGCACCTCCTACGGTACGGCTGACGGAATGAAAAACCGGGAGTGCAACGGGGGCGATCCGGGCGGCTGGCGGTTTCCAAACGGCGAAATCTGGTTCCCGACGGTCAAGGGCGTGGCGATCATCCAGCCCGCCGAAATCAAAACCAACCCCGTGCCGCCGCCGGTGGTCATCGAGAATTTCACCATCGACGGAAACAATGTTACCTGCGATGCCTATTCCGACATTCCGCCGGGCACGCTGAAGGTCGCTTTTGAGTACGCCGGGTTAAGCCTGATCGCCGCTGACCGGGTCCGCTATCGGTACCGTTTGAACGGTTTCGACCGGGA
>JAAFHI010000405.1 GCA_013298335.1 Actinomycetota bacterium | reverse complement strand
ACTGACCGTCCGTCGGAGCAGCGCGGCCGGGACGCCCGATTTCAGGATTTTCAACGCCGGGGGCGTGTTCGAAATCACCGACCTCACCATTTCGAACGGTCGCGCGGATTTTGGAGGGGGAATCAATATCAACGGAAGCCTGACGATGACCCGCTGCGTGGTGGACGGGAACTTCGCCACCTTCGTGGGCGGGGGAATCCTGCTTCTCGGCCCGTCGCATGTCATCACCGATTCGGTCATTTCGAACAATCAGTTGTCGAGCTCCACCGGGAGCGGGGGCGGAATCTACGCCGAAGTCCCCAATCTCACGCTGACCCGTTGCACGGTGAACGGGAATCGGGGCTCTCAGGGCGGGGGTCTCAGACTGGTCCGGGGAAACTTCCAACTGACCAACTGCACGGTCAGCGGCAATACCAGCACGAGTTTTGGGGGAGGCGTCGATATCTTCACCAGCGCCGGGTTTCCCACCACCGCGGCCTTCACCAATTGCACGCTCGCCGACAACATCTGCACGAGAAATTTTGGACAAGCCGTCGGTATATTCGCGAACGGCGGCGTCAACTCAACCATCGCCGTTCAATTCGCCAATTCGGTCTTCTCGGGATCGGGGGGGGCGGTCATCCAGGATAACTTTGCCGCCAATGGTTTAACAACCATTACCTCGCTCGGAAACAACCTGTGCAGCGACGGAAGCGGCAATCTCGTCGCGCCGGGCGACCTGCGAAACACCAGTCCGGTCCTCGCCCCGCTGGGAAATTACGGCGGCATGACGCCAACCCGCCCGCCGCTTCCTGGAAGTCCGGCGATTGACTCCGGTCTCGACGCGCTGGCGACGGCGACCGATCAGCGCGGAGTGGCCCGCCCGCAACTGGGGCAGTCCGACATCGGGGCGGTCGAATCGCGCGGGTTTTCGCTCGCCATCGCGGGCGGCAACAATCAAACCGGCGCGGTCGGCTCGAATTTTCCCCTTCCGCTGACCGTTTCCGTCACGCCGAACGCCGCCGGCGAACCGGTTGACGGCGGGCTGGTGACCTTTACCCCGCCGACGAGCGGCCCGAGTTCCGCGATTTCCCCGAACCCGAACCCGATTTCTGGAGGCGCGGCCACGCCCGTACCGGCGGCGGTGGTGGCGACCGGCGGGCCGTACGCCGTCTCAGCGGCCGCGCGCGGCGGGAATTCGGTCAATTTTTCGCTGACGAACATTTGCGGGACGGTCGTTTTCAGCCCCACCGGCGGCCCGCTCGCGGGCGGGACGGTCGGCCAGAACTACAACCAGTCGGTGACGGCTTCCGGTGGCCTCGCGCCCTACGAATACGCCGTGACCGGCGGTGCGCTGCCCGGCGGGCTGCTGTTGAGTTCAACCGGGACGATTTCGGGAATTCCGACCGGGACCGGCGGGTTCAATTTCACGGTCACGGCGACCGACGCGGCGGGTTGTTCCGGAAGCGCGGAATTTTCAATCGCGGTCGTCTCCGGCCAGTCGCCGGTCAACGTCAATTCCAGCGTTTCGCTCGTCGTCACCGGCCAGACGCTCGCGCCCGCGACCTGTCCCGGCGACGCCAACGACTTCGTCATCACCGCGACACTCACCAACACGAGTTCCAGCGTCCTGCTCGACCCGTATTTTGAAGTCGTCGAACTCGCCGCCGGCAGCGGCGCGCCGCCCCCGACGCCCTTCCGTCTGCTGTCGGCCAACGGCGTGACCTGCGAGTCGGGCGGGCTCGTCGGTTCGCAACAGCGCGTCGGCGCACCCGGACTCACTCTTCTCCCCGGACAGTCGGTCCCGGTCACGTTCCGCATCGGTCTACCGCAGGTTCGCCGCTTCAGGTTCTTCGTCAGCGTGTTCGCAATACTTCCCGCCCCACCGGGACGGGTCGCTGCAATGCGCACATCACGCGCCCTCGAAATGACATTTGACCTTTTCCCATCCAGGGCGAGCCGTCCGGAAGCGGCCATCGCACTCAACCGGGGTGACGGGTTCCGGGTCGTTTCAAATCAGGTCCGTTGAACGTCGTTCCCGGCCTCGTCCGATCCGGTGACTTTTTCCAAAAAGAAAAATCGGGGAATGCGCCACGCCGCCATTCCCGCTTCGGTCGGCTTCATCGGACGCCAACCGAAAACCAGACTGCCACCACATTCAGAGGAGAACCCCCCATGTATCAGCCGTCGATGAGCCGCCACTTCAAGCCGCCCGTGTTTCTGGCCGTTCTGTTTTTTCTTTTCCTTGCATCGGTTCAGACCGTTTTCGGCCAGCAGGGATTCCCCGGAAGCGTTGATCCGGGATTCGCGAGCAACCAGTCGGGCATCACCCGTTCCGGCAACGTCCAGGCGCTGGCGCTTCAACCCGACGGGAAAACGGTCATCGGCGGCTCGTTTTTTGGCGTCGATGACCGTCGGAGATTCGGCCTGGCGCGCATCAACGCCGACGGCTCGGTGGATACGACCTTCGGAGAAAATCTGGCCGGGGTGGACGGCCTCGTCGCAGGCGTCGCCCTCCAGCCGGACGGAAAAATCCTCGTCGCCGGGTCTTTCCCGACCATCAACGGCGTGACGCGGGGAAATGTCGCCCGGATCAACGCCGACGGTTCGACCGACACGACCTTCGGGGCAGGGCTGACGGGAACCAACGTGGCGGTTCAATCCCTCGCCCTTCAATCCGATGGAAAAATCCTCATCGGCGGATTTTTTACCTCGGTCAACGGCGTTCCGGTGAACCGGATCGCCCGCCTGAACGCGGACGGCACCCTCGATACGGGGTTCGGCAACGGTCTGGCCGGGGCCAGCGCGCTCGTTTCGGCCATCGCGCTTCAATCCGACGGAAAAATCGTCATCGGCGGAACGTTCACCTCGGTCAACGGCACCGCCGTCACCCGGCTCGCCCGGCTCAACGCTGACGGGACACTCGACGGCGCGTTCGCTCCGAGCCTGACCGGCGCGTCCGTTTCGGTCGTTCTGGTTCAGGATGACGGGAAAATCGTCATTGGCGGGTCCTTTTCCCAGATCGGCGGCCAGCCGCGCGCCAACATCGGACGGGTCAACGCCGACGGCAGCCTCGACGCCGCCTTCGGAAACGGCCTCGCGGGGGCAAACAGCATCGTCAACGTCGCCACCCTCCAGCCGGATGGAAAAGTCTTTGTCAGCGGCTTTTTCACCACCGTCAACGGAACCGCCAGAAATCGGATCGCCCGCCTCAATTCCGATGGCTCGCTGGACGCAGCCTTCAACCCGTCCCTCGGCGACCGCGCCCAGGCCGTCGTCCGGCAATCCGACGGACGCTTCATCCTCGGCGGATTGCTGTTCGCCACCGGCCCCGGCGTCTTTCGGCGCGGGGTCGCCCGAATCAACGCAGACGGCACGCTCGACACGTCGCTCGGTGCAGGTGGCTCGGGGGCCGGCGGATTCGGCAGCATGCTTTCCCGGATTCAGGAACTGCCGGACGGCAAAATCATGGTTTCCGGGCAGTTCGAGGCCGCGAACGGACTGATCCGGGCAGGGGTGGTGCGGTTGAACGCCGACGGCACGACCGACGGGACCTTCGATGCCGGAACACTCCCCGAAGCACTCACCGCCTTTACTTATATCGATTTTGCGTTCCAGTCCGACGGACGAATTCTGGTGGTTGGCAACTTCGCCAGCTTCGCCGGAAATTCGAGAATCGGAATCGCCCGCCTCCAGAGCAACGGGGCGTTCGATGCAACCTTCCTGAACGGCCTGTCCGGACCGAACGGCCCGGTGACACGGGTGGCGGTCCTGCCGGACGGCGACATTCTCATCGCGGGCAATTTCACGCAGGTCAACGGAACCCCGCGCACCCGCATCGCCCGGCTGAATTCCGACGGATCGCTCGATGAAACGTCCACCATCGGGTCCATCGGCCCCGAAAACACGATTTTCGCCATGCGGGTCCAAGCCGACGGGAAAATTCTCATCGGGGGCGTTTTCGATACGGTGGGGGCGGTCGCCCGGCCCAAATTCGCCCGGCTCAACGCCGACGGCACGCTCGACGCGACCTTCGCAGGCAGCATCACCGGAACCGCTTCGTTCATCCGCGACTTCGCGATTCAACCCGACGGGCGGGTCATCGTCGGGGGCGACATTCCGGTTCTCAACGGGATCACGGTCGGCGGAATCGCGCGAATCAACCTGGACGGCACGCTGGATACGACATACGGCAGCGGTCTGGGCGGCGCGAATACCGGACTCCTCTCGCTGGCCCTTCAGCCGGACGGAAAACTCGTCATCGGCGGAGACTTTTCGACGGTCAGCGGCGTCTCCCGGCGGCGTCTCGCCCGGCTGAACCCCGACGGGACGCTCGATCCCCAGTTCGGAAGCGGCCTTTCCGGTGCCGACGGCACGGTTCAGGCCCTCGCCCTGCAATCCGACGGACGAATTCTCGCCGGTGGGCAGTTCATCCGGATCAACGGCACTCCCCGGACCGGCATCGCCCGCCTGTTCGCCGACGGAGGGCCGGCGGTCAACGTCAATTCCGGCGTGTCGCTCGTCATCACCAGTCAGACGCTCGCGCCCGCGACCTGTCCCGGCGACGCCAACGACTTCGTCATCACCGCGACACTCACCAACACGAGTTCCAGCGTCCTGCTCGACCCGTATTTTGAAGTCGTCGAACTCGCCGCCGGC
>JAAFHI010001039.1 GCA_013298335.1 Actinomycetota bacterium | reverse complement strand
GTCGACCGCCGGACTGGCGGGCATGCCTTCCGTGCGTTTGACGACACGGAGATTCGAGAGGTCCGGCTCCGCGGAACGGCGGGTTTGCGCGATGACCATCCAGCCGCCGATGCCGGCGGCGGATACCAGCGCGCCGACCAGCGCGAGGCTGGACAAACGATTGAACAGAGCGAAGAACGGGCGGTTGCTCATCGGTGGGTACTTCTCCTGAGACGATTCGGACCAGTGCGCCGCAGTGTGGGAGCGTGGCGAAGGACTGTCAACCGGGGCAGCCCGTTCATTGACTCCCGCGCGTGATTTTGTCGCGGAGGACGTGCGCTCCCGGCGTCGTTTGGTATACTCGCCCACACCGAAACCGATTCCACCTTTTTTACCCGGCGCTGCGCGAAATGAAGCTCGCTCTCCAGATTTTTCTTTCCATCGGAAAACGCCTGCTGTTCACGATTCCCGTGATGTGGGCGGTGGTGACGCTCGTCTTCATCCTGATTCATCTCGTGCCGGGCGACCCGGTGGTGATGTTCCTCGGCGACAACGCGCGGCCCGAGGACGTCCGTCGGCTGCGCCACATCCACGGCCTCGACCTCCCGCTGACCGAGCAGTATCGCCGCCTCTGGATCGGCGCGCGGGCCAATCAGCCGAAAGTCGAAGGCGTGGAAGATAAAAGCCGGGGACTGCTGCGTGGCGACTTCGGGCTGACCTTCGGCGGGAAAAGCGTGACCCAGGAACTCATTCAGCGTTACCCGATGACGCTCAAACTGGCCTGCGCGGCGATGCTCGTGGCGATTCTGGTCGCGATTCCGCTCGGCGTCCTTTCGGCGGTCAAGCGCGGGACCTGGATCGACAGTTCGGTCTCGGTGATTTCGCTCGGCGGCATCGCCCTGCCGAATTTCGTGCTCGGACCGATTGCCATCCTGATTTTCGCGGTCTGGCTGCGCTGGTTTCCCGTTTCGGGAAGTGGCGGCATCGAATATCTCGTGCTGCCCGCCTTCACGCTCGGCCTCGCCATGTCGGCGATTCTGACCCGGCTCGTCCGGTCGAGTGTTCTTGAAGAACTCGGCGAGGATTACGTCCGCACGGCGCGGGCGAAGGGCCTGCCGGAGCGGACCGTCCTTTTCAAACACGTTTTGAAGAACGGCATGATTCCGGTCGTGACCATCATCGGGTTGCAGTTCGGGGTCGTACTGACCGGCGCAATCATCACCGAGACGATTTTTTCCGTGCCGGGCGTCGGCGAACTGACCGTCCGGGCCATCAATGAGCGCGAATACCAGCAGGTTCAGGCAAACCTGCTCGCCATCGCGCTGACCTATGTTCTGGTCAACACCGTGACCGACATGCTCTATCGACTGCTCGACCCGCGTATCAAGGTCGCGTAACCCATTTGAAATCAATCGTCAGGAGGCCAGTTTTATGCCGATAAACGATGATGAATCACGCTTGAAGAATGCCGGCGGGCGTCGTCCCGCGTCGGGCGACGTGGTGGAAGCCCTGCCGATGCCGGTGGTGGAATCTCCCGCGGATGTCGTTTACGAGGAACTTCCGAACGTCGCGCCCCCGCCGCCGGGCGGCATGGCGTCCCGTCTGCGCGAACTGCGCGGCGGCAACGCCGGGCGGTCGAGCTACGAACCGGCGGCGCTTCCGCAACTGCTTGAGCCGATGAACCTGCCAAAGCCCTCGCTTTGGTACAAGATCGCCCGATTTTTCGGGCAACGATGACGCGACGGCGCGAACGATTCTTTCGAAGGAGCATTGACCGATGGTTTTTCGCAGCCGGGAGCGTTTTCGCGCCCAGACGATGATTCTGTGCATTCTGTTTCTCTATGCCGGATTTGCCGGGTTCGGCGGAAGGAGCGTCCACATGTCAGCCAAAGCCGGACCCGTGATTTTCGGCACCCCGTCGGGAGCGACCGCGCGCGACGTCAAGTTCGATGAGGAAACGCAGGCGATGTACGCCCGCCTCGTCGAGACGCGGCGCGATCTTCACGCCAACCCCGAACTCTCGAATCGCGAGGAGCGCACGAGCAAGGTCGTCGCCGACCGCCTGCGCGCGCTGGGATTCGAAGTCAAAACGAACGTCGCCCGTCACGGCGTCATCGGCATCCTGCGCGGGAAACTGCCGGGGAAGGTGATC
>JAAFHI010000583.1 GCA_013298335.1 Actinomycetota bacterium | reverse complement strand
AAGACTAGAGGGACGCAACTTGCCAAGTCAAGCAAGGCCAGGTCTTTTTTCAGCCTTTATTTCCAGCCCGGAACCGTTGAAAAAAACTCGCTCGTTCCGAAAATGAGCGATTTCGGGTATTTTGTTTTTTTGAACCCATTTCCGAGAGCGAACTATGGAAGTCGAACTTTCAAAATCCTTTACGTTTGAAGCGGCCCACCTTCTCCCCAATGTCCCGCCCGGTCACAAATGCCGCCGGTTGCACGGTCACAGCTATCGCGTGGAAATCGTCGTCCGCGGCCCGGTCGATCCCGAAACCGGCTGGCTGATGGATTTCGCCCGGCTGAAGGAAGCCTTCGAACCGCTTCATGCCGTGCTCGATCATTACTATCTGAACGAGATCGAGGGTCTCGAAAACCCCACCAGCGAAAATCTATCCCGCTGGATATGGGAACAGCTTGAAAAGACCCTTCCCTACCTGTATCGCGTCACCATTTCCGAAACCTGCACGTCGGCGTGCCACTACTACGGCGAAAAATCCGTCGGGGCCGACGTTTGAGAATCAAAAACCGATGAACCGTCAGAAAACCAATGAAACCGCGCCGCCCTCGTCACGTTCGGCCCTGATGCTGGTGTTTTTCATCACGCTGGTCGACCAGATCGGATGGGGCATGGTCATTCCGATTCTTCCGACCTACTCGAAAACCTTCCAGGCCAGTTCGGTCGTCATCGGCTGCCTACTGGCGTCCTACTCGCTGATTCAGTTCTTCTTCGCACCGATGCTGGGCCGCTGGTCCGACCGAATCGGCAGAAAACCTGTTCTCGTCCTGTGCCTGTTTGGCTCTGCCCTGGCGTCCTTCGCCACCGGTTCGGCCTCGCTGGTCACCAGCGCGTCCACCGCCATCCTGATTCTCTTCCTCGCCCGCATGCTCGACGGCGCGACCGGCGGGAACACCGGCATCGCCTTCAGTTACGTTTCCGACGTCACCACTCCGGAAAAACGCGCCCAGGGACTCGGCCTCATCGGCGCCGCCATCGGCCTCGGCTACACCATCGGCCCCGCCCTCGGGGGCGTGATTTCGAGCTACTCCTCCCCGGCGGTTCCCTTTTACTTCGCGGGCGGACTGGCTTTCGTCAACGCCTTCGTCATGCTCGCCATCCTTCCCGAAAGCCTGAATCCGGAGCAGAAACAGACCGCCCAGGACCGCGAAGCCCGGTCCCTGAACTTTTTCGAAGGTTTGCGGAAACCGAACATCGCCAGCCTGCTTTTCATCAACTTCCTCTTCATCTTCGCCGCGTCCTGCTATCAGATGATGATGCCCCTCTATACCAACATCCGGTTCAACTTCGGAGAACGCGACAACAGCTATCTGTTTGCCTTTCTTGGATTGACCATGACCATCGTTCAGGGCGGACTCATCCGTCCGCTGGTCAAAAAATGGGGCGAAGCTGCCATTCTCACCTTCGGTTTAAGTCTGATGATGGTCACGCTGGCCGTGGCCCCGGCCATTTCGATTGTTTCCCTGCTGGTCTGGCTGACCGGCGGAATGGCTATCGGAACCGCGCTCTGCAACCCGACGGTGCTGGCCCTGATTTCAAAACAGAGTTCCGCCGGCGAACAGGGCGAATCCCTCGGATACGCTTCCTCGATGGCCAGCCTCGCCCGTATCCTCGCCCCCGCGTGGTGCGGTTACGCGATGAAACACATCAATCCGGCGGCCCCGTTCGTCACGGGAGCGTTTTTCAGCACCTTCGCCCTGCTCATTTTCGGACTGACGAAGTTGAAGAAAGCCCCGACGCCGGTTCATCCCTCCTGAGGCACTCATGAAAACCGCGATTTTTCATCTCGCCTTTCCATCGGTCGATCTGGCCGCCACCCGGAAATTCTTCGTCGAAGGTCTCGGTGCCGAACCCGGACGCGAAACGGCAACCGCCCTGATTCTCAACCTTTACGGACACCAGATCGTCGCCCACCACACCCGCGGCCCCATCGAACCCCAGACCGGCATCTACCCGCGCCACTTCGGGCTGGTCTTTCAGGAAGAACGGGACTGGCTCGAACTTCATGACCGCGCCAAGTCCAACGGACTGACCTTTTTTCAGGAAGGCAAAACCCGATACCCCGAAAAAGTGACCGAACACCGCACCTTTTTCCTCACCGACCCGACCGGCAACCTGCTCGAATTCAAGTACTACCGCCATCCCGAAGCAATTTTCGGCTACATCCCCGACGCGGAAGTCGGTGAATACGTGGGGGATGGGGAATAGGGCAGCTTGGGTTTTGGGTTTTGGGTTTTGGGTTTTGGGTTTTGGGAATTTAACTCAAGGAGCTTGGCGGTAGTAGGACCACAATCAGTTTCACGATTTGGTCCCACGCTGGGCGGACGACAAACTCCACGAAACCATTTGTGGCCCCCAAAATCCCGAAAATCGAGCTTTTGTCAAAAACCCAGAACCCAAAACCCAACCCCCAGGCCCCTTACTTCCCCACGCGCTCAAACAGCTTCTTCGCCTGATTGCGGGCAATGAGCGGAATCCGTTCGTCGTTTGAAAGACTTTTCAGCAACGAACCGAGTGCGACGGGTTCGGCAATCCGGTTTCCGTTCAGATCGGATTCGAGGTCCTTCAGGATTTTGGGTGTGTCGAGCGGCTGGTACCTCCGGGCCACTTCAAGTTGGCTCTTGCGCTGGTGCTGCGTCACCATTCCCCGAAAAAACTGGGAAATCGCGTTCATCTGCGGATTCGGCGTATAGGTAAAGGCCGTTTCGCGGTGGGCCGTGCCCTGCCAGAAGGCAATTCTGGTCGTTCCGAGGTTTTGATGCCGGTCCGACGGCGTCAGATCATCCGGCGTGAGCGTCAGCTTCTCGATCATCCCCTTCAATCGGGAAAGCGTCTCCGGACGCAGTGAAATATCGACTGACGTCGGGTCCGCGTCCTTTTCCCAGTAGGCCATTTTTCCGGTCCCCTGCCCGTCGAGGGAAATCTCGATTTTCGAAACCAGAAAATTCGGCTGCGCAAACTCGTAATGAAATGCATCCCCGGCCTTTTCCTGCGCGCCGACCGCAAACGGGAACAAACTTCCCGCAACCACCGCCATCACCATCCAGACAACCGCCTTCATTCGAAGGTTTGTGAACATTTTTTCGCCCTTTCAGCGTGCCGGAGTTTCCGTTTTTCGGAAAAACACATCATTTTCCAGAATAAATTGCTTTTCAATCCGATTGGAAAGCGACATTGTCAAAACATCTCTTTTCAACGATTAGGGTCGAATCACCACCATTGGGCCGGATTCGACCGACTCGCGCAACCTCATTCCAGATCAAGAGGTAAAACTATGCCTTCCAGATTGTATTCCCGAATTGCCGTCTGCCTTGCTTCAATCGCCCTTGCCGTCACTTTTTCCACGACCGTTTCGGCCCAGAAGAAAGCCGCCCATCCGGAATCGGTTGGTTCAACGAAACAATATCGCCAACGTTCGAAAAAAGCGTCCGTTAAAATCGGACCGATTCAAAACGCCGTTTTCAATCCCACGAACGTCTCCGAACTGATTTCCGCCCTCACCGCCGCCAATACCAATGGCGAGAACGACGTCATCAACCTCGTTCCCGGC
>JAAFHI010001009.1 GCA_013298335.1 Actinomycetota bacterium | reverse complement strand
CGGAAAGCGGCGCGCGGACCTCGAACCGACGGGTCGGGGAAACCGCCCGGTCGGACGTTTTGTAGGTTTCCAACTGGATGTTGGCCCGCTTCAGGTCGTCCTCGGCGAGCGATACCGCGAGGCGCGCCTGCTGGAGTTCCTTGAGCGGAATCGCCTGAATTGCGTAGAGGTTTTCCGCCCGGCTCGCGTCCACGCGGGCCTGATCCAGCCGCCGGGTGTTCTGGCGCACCTCGGATTCGATTTTGGCCCGGTCATTGCGAATCTGAAGGCGATTGAGTTCGAGCGCGGCGGCGTCCTGCGCGGGGAGCGTCTGTTCGACCACGGCGATGACCGTGCCTGCCGCGACCCGGTCCCCGAGGGTGAACCGCCGGGCGGAGGCGAGAATCCGGCCCGCCACGGGCGGCGTCACATCGGCCACGAACTGCGTCCGCAGGGTGACTTTCCCATTGACCGAAAGCGTTTTCGTCAGTCGTTCCCGATGGGCCGCGTCGGTCGTCATTTGAAACTTCAGTTGCGCTTCCTTGTTGATTTCAAAGGCTCCATTCGGATTCGGAGGCGCGCTGACGGTCGCTTCAACCTCGGGTCCGGCAAAGGACGGGAGATACCGACCGGCGAGATAGATCGTGATTCCGGCGGCCAGCAGCACGGTAAAACTGGCCAGGGCGGTGGTCGCCAGCGCCCGCGGCAAGGTCCGGCCCTCGGCCCGGGCGCTGGCGACCGATCGCGCGACGAACCCGACCGCGAGGAACGCCAGCAGCAGTTGGATGGTCAGCGCGACGAAATTGAACGGCTTCGCGCGAACCTGGGTTTGAAACTCGGTGCCGAAGGTCCGGTTGTCGTCGGTCGTCACCGCCACCGCCAAAACGTACTGCCCGCCGCCTTCAAAGGTGTAGTGAACGCCGAAAACGGCGGGCTGATTCTCCCGGTGGGTTTCCAGTTTCGCGGCCACGACTTTTCCGGCCCCGTCCCGTACGCTCACGGTCACCCGCGCGTCCGTCAGCGGAAGTTCGCCGCCGGCCAGCCCGCCTTCGACCAGTTCGACCACCCTGAATTCGAACTGGGCTTCCTCGCCGGATTTCGGGTTGGCCGGGCGCTGGGTCAGCGTCACCTTGAAGCTGCCCTGCTCGGTTTTCACCGGCTGGACGGCGACTTTGGACGACTGCCCCGACGGTGCGGCGGACGGCTGGCTGCCGTGGTCCTCGCCGCCATTCGCCCGGACCATCCCCGCGACGGGGAAGAGGAGCAGCAGGCCGAGGAAAATCAATTGAACCGTTCGTGTGGCGTTCATCGCGTGACGACCTCAGTGGGTGTGCGGTTTCCCGTAAATGCTTTGCAGATTCAGTTCGGCATCCTGAAGCGCCTTGACGACCTTTTCGGCGGTGGCCTTGTCGGTTCCCGTGAACTTGAGGTCCTTGCCGATTTTGAAGGCGTCGTCGTGCGTCTTGCCGCTGAATTGATTCAGGAACTCCGCGCTTTCGACGTCGGCCTTGCCGCCGCTCTTCACCACCGACACCTTGGTAATATCGACGTTGTTGTTGACCGCGAGCAGATAGGTGACGCCTTCCGCCGAAACGAGGGTCGCGACGCCGAGCGTGGTTTTCTTGCCGTCCTTCATCGCGAAGGCCACGTAGCTTGTGAACTCGTCGCCGCTCTTGGCTTTGGACTTCTGCGCCGTAAAGGTCGAGGCATCGGGAAAGGCCGCCCTGATTTCGGCGGGCGTGCCGTCGGTTTTGGGGGCATCCGGCGCGGGTTTGGTTTCAGTCGGCTTTTCGGCGGGTTTTTCGGTCGGCCCCGGCGCGCCACAGGCCCCGGCCAGAAGTGAAAGAAAGACGATGGAAAGAAGTTTCTTCATTGGGTTCTCCGGTAAAAAGTGAAAATTGCTGACTCCAGTGGATTTTAGTGAGTTTTTGGACTGGCCTGGAAACCTGCAAAGCGGGTGTCCGCTGGTAGCCCCGGATGATGCGAGCTTCGAGCGAATCCGGGGAAACAATTTCAACCCTCATTTCAGGGAAGCGGCGCTCCGACGGCGCGTTCGAGTTCCACCCGCGCCTGAAAGACCGCCAGTTGGGCGGCGCGAATGGCCGCCTGGGTTTCGATGAGCTTGCGCTGTTCGTTGATGACGTCGAGCAGGCGGAACTGGCCCGCCTGGTAGGCCGCGCGAATCGTCCGGAGGTTCATCTCGGCGC
>JAAFHI010000678.1 GCA_013298335.1 Actinomycetota bacterium | reverse complement strand
GATGATCGCCCTCAAGCTGGCCGCGCCGTGGATGGCGGTGATGGGCATCCACCGGGGATTCGCGCAAAAGATGACCTACCCGTTTTTCTGGTCGGCGGCGGTCATCACGCTCGCGCTGCCGACGGTGATGCAGGTGGTGCGGATTTTCGTCTACAAGGCGGGAATATTAAGTTTGAAGGCATTTCCGGACGGTCCGATTTACACCTGGAGTCAGAACGGGACGGTCATCCGGACGGACAACGACCCGATGTACGCGGCGGCGGTCTGCGGACTGGTGATGCTGGTCGGCGCGCTGTGCATGTTCGCGACGCCGTTTCTGGCCTACCGGCTGGCGAGCGGGCAGATTTTCGAGGCGCTGTCGTCAACGGCCTTCGGCTGGATGGGAAGTCTGACCTCGTTCGGGGTGTCGGCGTACACGGCGGCGGCGGGCGCGCAGGCGAGCGCCGAGACCGAGGTGGCGACCGCGACCGGCGGGGGGGCAAATGTTCAGGTGCAGGGGATGAACGCCAAAACGACCCGCGATACCTCGGAAAAGGCAGCGCAGATCGAGGCGGCGCGGCTGCGGGCGGAGGATGCCGTCCGGGCGAACGTCGCCGCGCAGGTCCCGCGGCTGGTGGATGAAATGTTCCGGTTGCGGTACTGACCGGTTTTTCAAAAAGGAAAACGGGCGGACGGAGTCTTCACTTCGTCCGCCCGTGGTGCGTTGGCGGTGAATTCTAGTTCTCGTCGAGGGCGTGTTCGCAGAGGTAGCGGAAGATGCCTTTCGAGGAGAGGAAGCCGATGGGGGCTTCGTGGTCGTCCACGATCGGAATGTGCCGATAGCGGTGCATCGACATCAGATTCAGGGCTTTGGCGAAGGTATCACCGTGGCGGACGACGCCCGGATTCGGCGTCATGATGGTTTCAATCGGGACGGCGTCGAGGTCGGCGACCTGATTGGCGACTTTGTAGAGCAGGTCGCGTTCGGTAAAGATGCCGACCAGTTTACCGCTGTCGGTGATCATCACGCAGCCGAACCGGTGTTCCTGCATCGTCCGGACGGCCGCGCCGACCGAGTCGCCAACTTCGACGGTGACCGCGCGGTAGGGGTGGAGGTGCTCGATACTGTCGCGGATGATGCTCTGCTGGACCGTCGAGGCATCCGCCGGAAGCTCGTTATGGGTCAAATCCCAGCTACAGGCATCGCAATGCTCCGCACCTGGCAGGTTGTCATGGCCGCACGCCGGACACTTCATGTCTGATCCTCCTGAAATAACGAAATGAAAGCAGGAAACCGTTTGGAAATGGAGTTGTGTCGAATGAGGCGGCAAGACTACCCGCGGGGCCGCCGGAACGCAACCGGGAAGGGGCCGGCGATGGTGAATTTTGACGGTCCGGACCGCGAAAATCCCAGCTCAATTGACGCTTGAGGGGAGGTGGCCCGGATGCTAAGGTTCGCTGTAACTTCCGGATGCGGCGCCTGACCGCGCGATCTCCAGTGCGCGGCCCGTATTCGTTCGAACACATCCAATCTGTTCCAAAGTGTGGTTTGAGGAGGAATACCTGTGCTTAAACAAGTGCATCGCTGGTTCAGTCCGCACCTCGGCAAGGAAATGCCGATTGCCGTCTATGGTCATTACGGCAAGCCGTTGTTGATGTTTCCGACGGCGGCGGCGGATTTCGAGGAATACGAACGCTTTCTCGTCGTCGACCAGCTTCGTCCCTATATCGATGCCGGAATCGTCAAGGTCTTTTCGATCAACAGCATCAATCGCGAAAGCTGGATGAACGACCATCTGCATCCGGCCCAGCGCGCGGCGCGGCAGGCGGCCTACAGCAAGTACGTGACCTATGAAGTCGCGCCTTTCATCAAGCACGACTGCGGCGGAACCTCGGTCAAGATCGCCACGACGGGCGCGAGTTTCGGGGCCTTTCACGCCGCCAACGCGCTGTTCCGTAATCCGGACCAGTTCGACGTGCTGATTGCGATGTCCGGGTCCTACGACATCCGTTCGTGGGCGGACGGTTTCCACAACGACGACGTCTACTTCAATAACCCGATCGAATATCTCCAGCATCTCGAAGACGACTACTATCTGCCGATGCTGCGCCACAGTTGCGACATTCATATTCTTTCGGGGCAGGGCGCGTACGAGGCGCCGAACCGGTCGCGCGACCTGTCGCGCGTCCTTTCCAGCCGCGGCATTCCGCACTCGCTCGACATGTGGGGCTATGACGTGGACCACGACTGGCCGTGGTGGCGGCGGATGCTCGATATCTACATCCCACGGCTGTTCCATGCCTACGGACCGCGCTGACTGAATCGCGGGGGACGCGGACGGAGACCGGACGCGTCCCCCGAACTCATTTTGACCCGTCCCGCCTCCCGGACTTTCCACAAGGAGCACGCACATGGCTCGGCGAGATTGCTGTTCATTTGAAAAGTATCTGTTTTCGGCCCTGGCGCTGGCCGCCTTTCTAGTCGTCTGCCAGGGTCGCGCCGAGGCGCAGGCCACCTCGTCGGTAACGACGGTAAAGCGTGTCGTGACGGGGGATACCTTCATTGCCGCCAACGGCAAGCCGGTCCGGCTGATCGGAATTGTGGCCCCGGAATCGGGGGAAGCGGCTGAACAGGCCCGAAAAGTCACCGAATCACTCGTTCTTGGCCGGAATGTCGAACTTTGGTACGAGGGGCAGAATGGCGGGCAACACCACCTTGACGCCTATGGCCGGTCGCTTTGTTACGTTTACATCCTGCCGGGACGGAAGTCGCTGAACGCCGAAGTGGTCAGAAACGGGGGGGCCTACGTCTATTCGACGCACTTCATCGACGTGCCCATGCGGAACAACCTGCTCGCCGCCGAATACCAGGCCCGCCAGGCCAAACGCGGCGCCTGGGCCCAGGCGACGGAATCCCCCGAGGAAATTGCCAGGCGACAGGGGAAACCCTACACCGAGCCGCCGTTCACCCTGCCGCCCGACCCGACCGAAGCCGAAAAGCCCGCGACCGGACCTCCCGAACCGAAAACACCCGGTGTCGCCCGCCCGGATGCAGACCCCGCCGTCCCGGCGGCGCCGCAACTCGATTCCCGGCAGGCCTATGCCGGTGTACGGGTCGAGGGATGCGGAATTCTCGAGGTGGCGCCGCTCGGACGTCTTTCCCTGATCGGGGTCCAAAACATTCCCGGCAAAATCGGCGA
>JAAFHI010000014.1 GCA_013298335.1 Actinomycetota bacterium | reverse complement strand
AGCGAACGCAGCAGATCCCCGCACATCGAGGTCTCGCTGATCTTGCGCTGGACCGTCTCGGCGCGCAGGTTGAGCACCGACAGCACCGTCGGCAGACGGCCTTCCTCGGAACTTCCGGTCAGAATGTATTTGTACGGATCGGCGCTGACCGTGAACCGGGTCAGCGCGCCCATCGGCGCAATCCGCCACCGAAGTTCTCCACCTTCGGTGCGGGAAAGCAGATCGGCCAATAGTTCGAGGTCGATGGCGGACATTGGGGAACTCTCCGAAGCGAGAAATGCCGGGGGGCTGCGCGAGGGGTAAATCTAGCCGAGAATGCGGATTTTTGAATGAAGATTTTCGTTCGGCAACGTCATTCCGCGTGAACCTTCAGGAAGACGGCCCTTCCGTCACAGAAACCGGGCGCGAATCTCGGGGGGTGGGAGCATGCAGCTTTCGTACTTGCCGAACAATGCGTAGCGGTATCTGGCGAACAGGTCGTAGAAAAAATCCCGAATCGGCGTCGGGACCACATAGCCCGCGAGGAGCAGCGACCAGAGGCCGCCAAGGTATCCGGCGACCCGGAGCGCGGCGGTCGAACGGATGAACACGCGCTCGGCGCCGTCGGGCGACGTCTCGACCAGCACGACCGAATCCAGATGTTCCAGTTCGGGATGCCGGGCCACCACTTCCCGTCCGAAATCGCTCTGGAGGGCCGCGAAGCGCATCGTCCCCGCGCGGTCGGCGGCGATGACGGTCTGGACGGTTCGATTGCAGAATCCGCAGACACCGTCATAAAGCAGGACGAGCGAATGACCTGAGGTATTCATAATGCGAATATCTTCCGAAGCTGAACATGGCGACCGCGTCAGTTGGAGAGTTGTCGCGCCAGGTCATTTTCGGGGCGGATGCTCTTTTGCGCAAGGTCAACGGTCCATTCCGCCGTCCGAAGCGGTTGCCCCTTTTCCTGATACGCGAATTTGACCCGCCACTTGCCGTTTTCAGGCGTGGCGCTCCAGCCGGGATAGTCCTGAATCTTCCCCTGCGCGGCGAGTTTCGAAACCACTTCCCCCGCCGCCGCCTCGACCGTGCCGCCGTTCTTCGCGGACGCCCGCACGACCAGACGCACCGCCGCGAGCGTGTCGTTGCCGGCCGGGGCGGTCGACAACTGATACTCGCGAATCCCCCAGCCGAGCAGCCCCCCGAGCACGACTCCCGCGATCGCCAGAACGGCGATCACGACCGGATTCCGCTGAAATCCCTTTTTCGGAATGTCGGTCAGACTCTCCCGAAAGGCCTGCCCGCGCAACTCCCGGTCGGCCAGCACCCGGAGTTGGTCCGGGGTTTTCGGCGTGGCGTAACGCCCGGCCATGCCGAGCGCTTTCCCTCCCGGGGTGGCCTTCGGGATCACCAGCCCGCAATTCGGACAATGGTCCTCATTCGACGGCAACGTATGAAAACACCGTTCGCACCTCAAATCCGGCGAGAGTGAACTCATGGGATGCGCCTCCCTCTCCAACGAAAATCCATCACAAAATCACTTTTTGTCACAAAAAACGGCTTCGCCACCTGACAAAACCTGTCACCTGAAAGATTTAATCATCGTCGAGCCCGGCTTATCTGCACCTGAAAAACAGCACTCCAAACAGAAAAAAAATGAAGCCCGACCTGACTCATAGAATCTAAATCACTGAAAGAACGTCACTTGCCCTGTCTTCACCCGAACTGGCCCGACGATCCGACGCGGCATCTTCAAGTTGTGGCGTGCCCATTGCTCCTGCATTTTTCAGTCCGCAATTTCGAAAGCCGTCAAAAATCAAACGGGGAGGATTCAAGAACATGCCGCGTTCCGCTCGCTTTCACCTTCGGAAAATCAGAAACCGCCAGGGGTTCAGCCTGATTGAACTGCTCATCGTGGTGGCCATTTTGGGAATCCTTTCGGCCGTCGCCGTTCCCAATTTCCTCCGGGCACGGGAAAGCGCGAGATACGCGTGGTTCCAGGCGACCGCCCGCACCATTGGTTCGTCGCTGGAGGTGTACGCCGCCGCCCACAAGAACCGGTACCCGGTTGACGGCATCGTATACGAAGCGCCGGGCGGGAACGCCACCCGATGGAAGAACGATTCCGGACTGGAATGGATCGGGACGTCCAATGCGTCGCAGTCACCGAGCTGGCAGATTGACTACGATGTCCACGACAATAATTGCCCGACGGGCGGGGCCGGCACCAACTATATCGCGCTGGTCTTCCGGGGGGTCCGAAACCCCAGTCCCGCGACGACGATTTCCAGTGACTGCACCATCCGTGCGCAGTACGGGAAGGGTGAGGCGATTCCCAATGAGGACGGGCGGCTGTTCGTCATCCATGAATCCGTTCTCGACGCCAACATCTGCCCGGATTCGACCTGCAACTGAAGTTCGTCCGGAATCGTCAAGGGCCGCGACATCCGCGTCGAAGCGGAGATCGCGGCCCTGTTCATTTCCGGGAAACTTTTTTGAAGGAAGAATTTACGCGGTTGGCGACTTTGGGCGCGGCGTAATCTGAACCAGGTTGCCTCCCCGGCGCTTCTTGATCCGCGCCGAGCGGCAGCCGTCCACGACGATGCCGAACGGGCAGAAATAGCGGCAGGCGCCCCGTTTCCCGAGCAGAAAAACCGACCCGCCGACGAATCCGAGCAGGCCGAGATGCATGGCGTGCGACCAGAGATTGTTCGCGTCGAAGCCGATCGAACTGGTATGCGCCGTCATGGACTGGCTCGAAAAAGCCCAGGCGATTGGTACCCACGCGACGCAGAGCGCAAGGACGCCGAACTGCGTCCAGCGACGGTTGAAGGAAATGCGTGGTTTCGCCCACCGGGCGAGCAGGTCCTGCGCCCCGCCGAGCCAGCAGATCCAGCTACAGACCCAGCGACCGGTGCGGGCGGTCAGAAAAACCAGAATGCCCCAGAAAAGCATGCCGTAGAGCGCCCAGACCAGATTCGGGATGACGGCGCGAATCAGCAGGACGTGAATAAGGATGAAAAGGGTCTGCGTCGCCAGCCGCCACGGCAGCAGGTTGCGACGCTTCCCGATGACGGAAGCCATAGGGTCTCTCGTTCGGTCGGATTTCGGGTGAAACGGGCTGGAGACGCGATTCTGTCTCCAGCCTACAGCGCGGGGAGAAAATTCCGAATCGGAAAACCGGCGGCTCCCGCGCCAGGGCAGGATTCCGCCGCCCGAACCCGCCGGAAAGCGTGAACCGACAAATGGTTGCATTCTTCTTGAGGCGACTCGGGGGATGATGCTAGCGTGCGCCAATCGCCACTAACGAAAGATTTTTGCTGCAAAGTGAGACCTCGACGCAATGCTCGACTACGTGAAATACGAGTCCGGCGGCCTCTCCTTCGAGTATCCCGGTGCATGCCGACCCGAAACCAGACCGAATTTCCAACTCGTGCTGCATGGTCCGGACGACCTTCGGATTTACTTCCAGACCATGCTGGTGTCGGATATTTCCGAGGCGTCGAACGGCGAGGTGACCCTGGCGAGCGCGCTCCAGGACATCCTTCCCCGCCTTCCATCCATCATCAGCGGCGAGAAGTTCTTTTCGGCGGGCTGTTCGGGGCTGACCGCGCGGATCGACTATGAACACCCGGAACTGACCGGCGTCATCTGGGCGGTGGTGGTCAGCAAACCCGTCGGCACGGTCCTCCAGCGGGCGGCGCTCATCATCTTCACGCCGCCGGAAACCGCCGAGGCGAACGAGGAAACCATCCGGCACGTCCTGGACAGCCTCGCCATCGGCAACCACGCCGTGACCGATCTGCACATCTCCTACGGTCGCATCGAGCCGTTCGAGTTCGACCCACAGGCCATCATCAGCACCCGGCAGCTCTCCAGCCAGACCGCCGATTCGGCCATGCTCTTCACGGAAAACGAAATCTCGACGGTGAGCGCCGATGAACTGGCCGTTCCGGACGGTTTTCAGCCGACCGAGGAACTGCCCGATCCGAGCCGCATCACGCCGCCGCCGACCGCCATACCGGTCGAAGTGCTCGCCGCCGCGGTGGCCGCCGCCAACGCCAATACCAACGGCGATCACGCTTCATCCGCCAATCCGGGCGCCTTTACGGTGGTCACCCTGGCGTCGGGCAGCGGCGGATTCGACGACGGCCCGCTCGCGCTCGCGAAATTCCTGCGCCCGAACGGCATCGCGACCGATCCACAGGGCAATCTCTACGTGGCGGACTTCGGCGGCCATCGCATCCGCCGGATTTCGGTGGAAGGCGTCGTCTCGACGGTGGCCGGCAGCGGCGTCGCCGGATTTCGGGACGAACCGGGAAATCTCGCCCAGTTCAACGGTCCGCGCGGCATCGTCTACGTGTCGGGATATCTGTTTGTCGCCGACCTGAACAACGCCCGGATTCGCCGGATTACGCTCGACGGCACGGTCGCGACCCATGCGGGCGACGGCGTGGAAGGCTTTCGCGACGGCGTCGGACGGCAGGCCGAGTTTGACGCGCCCCGCGCCATCGCCGCCGATTTCGCGGGTAATCTCTATGTCGCCGACGGCGCGCGCGTCCGGCTCATCACGCCCAACGGAAGCGTCTCGACCGTCGCGGGCAACGAACCCGGCTATCAGGACGGCACCGTCCGGGATGCCCGCTTCAACATCCTGAGCGGCATCGCCCTCGACCGGATCGGCAACATCTACGTCGCCGATGCCGGCAACAAATGCCTCCGGCGCCTGAGCCGCGACGGGTCGGTGACGACGCTTCCGGTCGGTCCAGGAAGCCGGGTCGCCTGCCCGATCCTGCACCCGGTCGCGGTTACCGCCGCCATCGACGGGACGCTCTACGTGCTCGACGGCGAGGATTTCTCGGTCAAATGCATCTTTCCCGACGGCAGCATCGCCCGCGTCGCCGGCACGGGACGCCAGGGACACCGCGACGGCCCCGGTGGAGACGGCGAGAACGCGGCGGAGTTCTGGGTGCCGACCGGGTTGACCCTTTTCAAAAACCGGTTGTACGTCACCGACCGCGAACAGCATGCCATCCGGCTCATCCGGATTCCGGAAATCGGCGACATGGTCGTGAAATCCGAGGCACCGACGGAAATTCAATCCGACCGTCGGGTTCCGGTCTCTCCGGTGATTTCCACCGGGCGTTCCCTGGCCGCGGTGGAGGACTACCGACCGACGAAACCGTCGCCGCCGGTGCCTCCGCCGGGCCAGTCGCCCGCCGGATTGGGGAAATCCTCCGGTTCGGGCGTGCCGCCCTACGTCGGCCAGCGCGTTCCAACCAGCCGGCTTCCCGAGGAATACGTCGTGAGCTGCGTCGCGGGCGGTCAGGCCGGATACCAGGACGGCGTCGGCCCGCAGGTCCGTTTCAACAATCCGATGGGAATGTGCATCGATCAGGACGGCACCATCTTCATCGCGGACCATTTCAACCACTGCATCCGGGGCATGACGCTCGACGGGGACGTACTCACCCTCGCGGGCAGCCTCGACAACGGCTGGCGCGATGGCATCGGCCCGGAAGCCCGTTTCAAGGGTCCGCTCAGCACGGCGGTCGGCCCCGACGGGGAAATTTTCATCAGCGACCACCTCAACGCCTGTATCCGGGTAATGACGCGCGGCGGAGAAGTGCGGACCCTCGCCGGAAGCGGCCTCCAGCGGATGCAGGACGGCCTCGGACGCAACGCGCAGTTTGAAGGTCCAAAGGGCATCGCGGTGGACGCGACCGGGCGGGCCTACGTCACCGACGGCGTCACGATCCGGACCATCACGCCCGACGGACGGGTGACGACCCTCGCGGGCGGCATCCGCGGATTCCGTGACGGACGCGGCTCGCAGGCCATGTTCGGCTGGCCCTACGCCGTGGCGCTCGACGCCCAGGGCAACTGCTACGTCACCGACGCGGCGAACCACGCCATTCGCCGGGTCACGCCGGACGGCGAAGTCACGACCGTCTACGGCGGCGGCGAGATGAAACAGATGAACTTTCCGAGCGGCATCGCGCTTGATGCGACCGGCGTCATCTACGTTTCCGACACCAACAACCACCGGGTCCTGCGCCTCGACCCGACGCCCGACCGGCTCAACGTCGTCACGTCGATCATCTGCGGCGGTCGCCGGGGCACGCGCATGGGCAACGGCGTGGACACCGAACTCGACGGACCGCGCGGCATCGTCGTCGGACCGGGCGGCGAGGTCTACGTTGCGGACTCGGGCGCCCACCGAATCATTAAAATCGCGGCGCAGAAGGTCGCGGAAGCCGAAATGGCCCTTTCCGGACCGACCGGCACCCTCCGGTTCGACAATCTGTCGCCGGCGGCGCAGGCGATGGTCATTTCTTCTTCCGGAATCGATGCAGTCGCCCCGGAAATGCCGATTACGGTCGGCGACGAGGAATTCCACAGCTCGATTTCCGTTCCGCTGGAAATCACCGAATTCGCCGACCGGATGGAACGCCACGGCGAGCAGGCACCGCTCGGCGTCGTGCTGTCCGGACCGGGTCTCGAGAGCGAGGCGGAAGCCCCGCCGCCGCGCCGGACCATCGCGCCCAAACGGGTGGCGACCAACATTCTCGGCTGGGGCATGGAACTGAAGGGTAACAACGCCATCCGGACCGAACCCGACGGCGCGCTCTTCCTCGACACGACGTTCGGCCCGGAAAACAGCGCGTTCCTCTTCCAGCCCTGGACGGTGACGTCGGATCAGACCGTCGTGGTCGAGGTCCGGATGCAGTTGGTAGCCTATGCCGGAGAACGCGACACGACCGGCTGCGCCGTCTGGCTCGAAAACGACCGCTACGCCGACGCGCTCCTCATTCAGCCGGAAGGCATTCGGTTCCAGCGGGTTCCCGAACTGTTTCACGCCTGTGACACGCGCGACGCGGCGCACACCTACACCATCACCATGCGTGGCGCGGACATCCGGGTCGCGATTGACGGCGAGGAAAAACTGGTCGGCGAAGGAAAGTTCCACGAACGCCCGGCGGCCAAAGCCGGATTCGAACCGCGGCGGTGGCTGGCGTTCGGCGACGGCTCGACAACGGCGGGAAGCGCCGCCCGCTGGGTCTTCATCCGGTATTACGTCGAAGGCGAAAAACCTCCCGCCGAGGTGGACACGCTTGAACCGCCGGTGCATGAGGAAGAGGAAGAATAGGGATCAGGGATCAGGGATCAGGGATCAGGGATCAGGGATCAGGGATCAGGGATCAGGGATCAGGGATCAGGGTCGCTTTTCCCGCGGAGCCGTCAAGCAAAAAGTTCAAGTTGCCCGTTTTTTTCTTTCCCTGATCCCTGATTCCTGGCCCCTGATCCCTTTTTTCCTCACTTCTTCATCTGCACAATCACCAGCGTCACATCGTCTTCCACCGGCTGGGAGCCGAGGAAGGCCTGTACTTCGTCGAGGATCGCCTTCTGCATCGCCTCGACGGGAAGACCGCCGTGGCGGGCGATGGTTTTCTCGAAACGTTCGTATCCGAGCACCTCGCCGGACGCATTCTGGGCTTCGACGATGCCGTCGCTGTAAAACACCATCGCATCACCCGGTTCGAGCCGGACGACCACCGGAGCGTAGGTCGTATTGGGCCTGACGCCGAGCGGATAGGCGCCGATTTCGACCGGTTCGACGGTCCGCGTGGCGGCGCTGTACCGGTAGGGGAACGGGTGGCCCGCGTTGGCGAGTTCAACCGTCCGCGCGCGGGCATCCACCACGCCGTAGACAAACGACATCAGGTTGCGCTTCCCCGCCGACTGGCAGATCAGGCGATTCATGGCCGCCATGACCGGCGCGGGCGCGGCATCGGCGGCAACCTGGTTGTGCAGACCGCCCTTCGCCAGCGCCATGAGCAGGCCGGACGACACGCCATGCCCGGTAACGTCGCCGACCGCCACCGCGAGCCGCGATTCATCCAGCAGAAAATAGTCGTAATAGTCGCCGCCGACGTCGTTGGCCGCCACCGAATAGCCCGCCAGCGCTACCCCCGGCATTTCCGGCGCGGCGGCGGGAAGCAGGCTCTGCTGCATTTCGCGAGCGATTTCGAGTTCCCTCCGGACGGTCGCCTCGATCGTGAGCCGCTTGATGAGCTGCGTGTTTTCGAGCCGGAGCGCCGCCGACTCCGCCACCGACATCAACAATGCCTTGTCTTCCCGCGTGTAGGGTTCTTCCGACAGTTTCGGTCCGAGGCTGAAAACGCCGAGCAGCGCGTCGTTGGCGAGCAGCGGGATGAGCAGGTTCGATTCGAGTTTCCGCAGCGCGGGGTGCTTGCCGTAGGGAATCCCCTCGTTGTTGAACACGTCGAGTTCCATCGGCTCCTGTTCGAGCTGGAGCTTGTGAAGCAGCGGCGACGTCATCGGGAACGCCAGTTCCGATTCGATGATGCTCGACGAGTCCGCCTCGAAGCGGCAGGCGAATCCGCGCAGCATCGACGGCGCGCCGTTGCCGTTCCCGTTGAAGGAAGCGGCCCCGTCACCGCCGATCAGGGACGGATGAAGCAGAAAGCCGATGGTCTTCACATGGAGCGCGCCGTCCACGGTTTCGGCCACCTTGCGGAGCATGTCGTCGGGATTCGGCGTGTGGCGGACCGATTTCGCCAGATTGCGGAGAACCTGCTGCGACTGGTACGCCTCGCGGAAAAACCGGCGGTCAATGATTGACTGAAGTCGCGGATTGACCCGTGACGCAATCAGGACGAAGCCCCCCGTCACCCCGAGCAGAAGATAGGTGCGGGCGTTGCCGGACGGGGTGTAGTCCGCCAGCCGGAAAACGGATTCCAGCCCCGGCCCGATGAGATACCGGGCAGCCAGGTAGAATACCAGCACTTCCAGCGCCAGATAGCCGCGCGACACGAACAGATACTGCACGCCGATCCGCAGAATCTGCTGCACGCCGAGCACCCGGTGCTTGATCACCACGTAGGCGAACGACAGCGGAAACAGTGGAAACAGCGCGAGCGGCACCGCAATCAGCCACGGACGGTCCTGACTGTTCACCTTGAAAACGAGAATCGCGAAGATGAGCACCAGCATCGGCAGACCGCCGACGAGACTTCCGAGCGAGAACACCCGAAACCGCCGGTGCTGTTCGAGGTCCATCTTCCCGCCAATGGCCCGGAAGCGGGTCAGAAACGGGAGGGCGAACCCGATCCAGACGGCGAAGAGGCTGATGCGGTCGAAGAACCGGGGCGAGAGCAGGCGCGCGGCGCGGCCCGCCATGTCGAAGGAAATGTAATCGCTGACGATGAGCGTGATCGGAACCGGGAGAATGGCATAGAGCAGCAGCGCGTAAATGGTGCGCGTCCAGCGCCACCGGGTCGCGAACAGCGACGGCTTCGGAAACTCCGTGAAGAAAACGAAGCAGAAATATCCCGAGAACTGGGCCATCACGGCCGTCATCAACTGCATGACGAGCCGGATTTCCGAGGGCAGGACAAACCCCTCGCCCGACCCGAACAGGGCGATGAGACTGATGAAGAAGAGGCCGCCGGCCCGCGCCGTGGCGTCCTCCCACCGCAGCCAGCAGATCGCCAGCCCGACACTTGAACAGATGAGCAGGATGAGGTTGACCGTCAACCAGAAGAAGAAGTCGTACGAGATGATGCTGATCTTCTCCCGCTGGAGCTGGAGCGTCGCCGTGCGCAGCGTGCCGTCCGGTTTTCGGACCGTCACCGTCATCCGCCGGTCTTTTTCGGCCATCCGGCGCAACCCGGCGTATTCCCGATAGCCCTGAAATGAACTGCCGTCGGGACGCACCAGCACGTCGCCGACCTCGATGCCCGCCTTGGCGGCGGCCCCCGCCGGATCGATCCGTCCGACCAGCATCGGCTTTTCGTTGTCGAGTCCCATCCCCGAACTCGACCAGAGAAACTGCCCGGTAAACGAACTGATGCCCCGTCCGGCAACGAAAAACACGATGCACGCGGTCAATAACCAGAGCGTCAGACGTGAAGGCGCGTCGTGTTTCATAAAGCGGACGTGAACCGGACCGGAAACGGAATGAAAAGGAGAACGTCGCCCGCGCGCGGGAGGTTCTTCGGGCCGACCCCGCGACGGAGCCGGTTTGTTGCGCGCAACGATTGTTACATCTACTATAGAAGCCCATCAGCCTCAAGTGTCGGCGGTTTTCGGATTTTCGGTTTTCGGTCACGTCTTTTCGCAACCGGGAAGAACTTTCGGCGTTTCATCCTTCAAAACCAAAATCACGAAGCGTAAACCCTAGAATCCGCGAGGAGGACGAGCGGCATGCGAATCACCGTCGGACTGGCAATATCTCTGGCTTTGTTTCTTTCGATTGTCATCGGGTTGCCGAGCGCCCGCGCCCAGCAACCACAACCACCGCAAACACCCCCGAAAACCGAGGACGGCCCCCTCAAAATCGGCACCAACCTCGTCACCATGACGGTCTCGGTCACCGATTCGCAGGAACGGTTCGTCACCGGCCTCGAAGCCGAGAACTTCGAAATCTACGACGAGAAGGTCCTCCAGAAGATCGAATTCTTCAGCGACGACGACGCGCCCGTGTCGGTCGGCATCATCTTCGACCTGTCGGGCAGCATGAAGGGACGGGTCAGCCGGTCCAACATCGCCCTGCGGAAGTTCATGGATACCTGCCACGAAGAGGACGAATACTTCATGGTCGGCTTCAACAGTCAGGCGAAGCTGCTCTCCGACTTCACGCCCAATCCAGAACGCATCACCAGCGCGGTCATGCTCGCCCAGACCAAGGGCGAAACGGCGCTCTATGACGCCGTCTACATCGGGACCGAGAAAATCCGGCAGGGCCGTCATCCGCGCAAGGCGCTCATCATCATCAGTGACGGGCAGGACAACAACAGCCGCTACACCTTCCGGGAACTGCGCAACCTCGTCCGCGAGACCGACGTCCAGATTTATTCGCTCGGCATCACCAACGTCTTCAACGGCGACCCGCTCGAGATGGAAGGCCAGGGGATTCTCGAGGAACTCGCCCGCCTCACCGGCGGTCGCGCCTTCTTCCCGAACAATGACCTCGAACTTCAGGAAGTCATCACACGTATCGGAATCGAGCTTCGGCATCAGTACAGCATCGGTTACATCCCGACGACGACCGACCAGACGGGCAACCGCTGGCACAAGATCAAAGTCAAAATCAACGCCCCCAAGGGCTTGCCGTCATTGACAGTCCGCGCCAAGGAAGGCTATTACGCAAACTTCGGACGCGAGCAGTAATCCCGCTTCGGCGTTTCAACGCCGGAGATTCCGAAAACCCGACCCCCGGTCGCTTTCTCCACGGCTGTACCACCCATGTCATTGAGAACCAAATTCGCGCTCATCGCCCTCTCCACCGTCATCACCATCTACGCCGTCGCGGGCGGGCTGCTGACACACCGCACGAACGTCATCGCCAAGGGCGATCCTTACGTCCAGGTCAAGATTTTCAACGAGGTGCTGCGGCACATCGTGAACGATTACGTCGATGAGCCGAATCTCGAAAAGGTCCGGGTCGGCGCGCTGAAAGGTCTGGCGGACGGCCTCGACACCTACAGCGCCTACCTCACGCCCGATCAGGTCAAACGGTTCAAGGCCGACACCGTCCGCAAGACGCCGTTCGGTCTGACCCTCTCGAAGTACGCCGGATTCGCCTATGTCGTGTCGGTGGTCAAGGGATCGCCGGCTGACACCGCCGGCATCAAGACCGGCGACATCCTCGAATACGTCGCCACGACCGCGACGCGCGACGTGAGTCTCTACGACATCCAGGAGACGCTCGCGAACGTTCCGACCGGCGGCGACATCGAGGTCTCCGTTCTCAAGCGCGAAAAGTCCGACAAGGTCAAACTCAAGAACGCCTCCTTCACCTCCCCGCTCGAATCGCGCCTGGAAGACGGCGACATCGGATATGTGAAGGTCGGCCTGCTGACCGCCGGGAAATCGGGTGAAGTCAAAACCGCGGTGCAGCAACTGGTCCAGAAAGGCGCGAAGAAGATCATCCTCGACCTGCGCGGTTCGTCCTTCGGCGAACTGTCCGAGGGCGTTGCCGTCGCCAACCTGTTCGTCTCGACCGGCCTGCTCGCCCGCACCATCGGCCACAACAACCAGATCAGAACGTTTGAAGCGGAGGCCGCGAAAACCATCTACACCGGTTCGCTGACCGTCCTCACCGATCGCTCGACCGCCGGTCCGGCGGAAATCGTGGCGGCGGCGATGACCAACGGCAAACGCGGCGACGTGGTCGGCGAACGCACCTTCGGCGCGGGTTCGGATCAGGAACTCTTCCCCCTCAAGGACGGTTCGGGAATGCTCCTGACGGTCGCCCGCTACGCGCCCGGCGTCGGCAAGCCCTTCATGGAAGAAAACATCAAGCCGACGGTCGAAGTGAAGGTTGCCGAAGTCGAACCGAACGTTCCGGATGTCGACAGCGAAGGCCCGGCCAATCCGAATACCGAAACGCCCAAGGAAGAAAAGAAAGTGACGGCCCCGACCGAGGACATCATCCTCAAAAAGGCCCTTGAACTTCTGAAATCCGGCGGTAAGCAGACCGCCCGCGCCAAAACGGTCCGCCCCGCGAGGGTCACCGCCAGTCAGCCGGCGCTCGTTTGATCCCCTTCGTCCACCCATCAGGTAAATAAAAAACCGGTACGATTTCGTACCGGTTTTTTTTGCATTTGGAACGCAGAAGCAAACGTTAATGACTGCGTTTCTTCTTCTTGGTCGGTTTGAGGGCCTCATCCAGCCGCTTCTTCACTTCCTCGAATGGAGGGATATTATTCTGGATGATGCGTCCGTAGACTTTCTTTTCCATCTGCTGGCGAAGTTCGACGGCTTTCCGGAAAGCGCCTTCTTCTCCATATTTTTCAATTGAAAAGGACGTCTTGCGAAGAACGTTCGGTTCAGGACTCCAGGTGACTTCGTAAACCGCGCCAGTCAGATCGGCACCGTCTTTCAACTTGGCCATCTTTACCGTCCGCTGAACACCAATCACGCCGGTCGTGTTGCGAGAATTGGAAACCACGACAATCCGGTCGGTCCGGGGTTTCCCAAGTTGCTTTTCGAGATCATTGCGGTACTTGACGGCCTTCTTGAGAGCTTTTTCCTTACCCCCGTTCGACGCGTCACTGAAAAACTTGGAGTGCATCTTCCGGTCGAAACAAACCCGCACGTACCAACCATGCGTATGCTTTTCGGCGTGATCAATCCGGCTGATTCCTTTGTAACCGCTCTGCGCTCTTGTCATGAGGTTCTCCTTGCTCGTAGAGAATCTCAACCAAAAAGCAGATGCTCCTACTTTGAGGCATGCCGCTCTTGGGCTGCAGGCTGAGACTTCCTTTTTTTTTGGTGTATCGGTTGGGAAGCGTGACGGCGAACTTTCGTCGCCTAAAATTGTTCCCAACGATTCACAATGTCAAGGAGAATCTCAAAAAAACCATGAAGAACCATAGGTAGAAACCGGAAAAACATACGGTTCAGCGAAAGTCTCCCCAATCGGACTGGAGGAGTCCGACCGCGAGAATTGAGGCCGTCTCGGCGCGCAGCACACGCGGACCAATCGTCACCAGATGACAACCAACCTCGTCGGCCCGCGCCGTCTCCTGCCCCGACCAGCCGCCTTCCGGCCCGATAAATGCAGTCGCCGATTTCGGCGTCCGGTCACCGTCCCGCCACGGCCCCGCGCCCCGTTCAGCGAAGAACAGGTTCACCTCCGACTTGCTCGCGGTGAGTGCGTGGTCGAATCCGACCGGGTCTGACAGGGTCGTCAGCACCCGCCGTCCGCATTGTTTCGTCGCGTCGAGCGCAATGCGCCGCCATCGAACCAGCCGGTTCTCCGACGCCGCCCGAACCGCGCCGATTTCCGTATGCTCGGTGATGAGCGGCACGATTCGCGTCACGCCGAGTTCGACCGCCTTCTGAATCACCCACTCGAACTTGTCGGCCTTGAGCAACGCCGCCGCCAGCGTCAGGTTTAACGGGGATTCGAATTCTCCGTCGAGTTCGTCTCCGAGCGACAGCAGAACCCGCCGCTTCGAAAGCTCCGCGACCGTCGCCATGAACTCGCGCCCGCGCCCGTCGAACACGCTCGCCGCGTCACCGATTCGCAGGCGCAGGACACTCAGCGCGTGGTGCGCCTCTTCGTCATCGAGCGTCACAAGGTTTCCGGAGAATGTTTCAGGAGCGGAGTAAAAGCGGTGACCGGGCATGGAAGAATTGAGAATTGAGAATTGAGAATTGAGAATTGAGAATTGAGAATTGAGAATTGAGAATTGAGAAAACTTGTATTCAGGTCTTCCGCGTGTCAAACAATTTCTCTACGAAACCGGACTTTCCTCTTCATTCCGAATTCGATATTCCTCATTCCGATTTCATCCTTCATCCCTCATCCTTCATCCTTAAAAAGCGGGCCGGCACTTCGTCCGTGAGCCAGACCTTGTTTTCCGAAAGATAGAAGATGTGACCCGCGGCGGCCATCGCGGCGGCGGCCACTACGAGAACGACCGGGCGTCCGTGACGGGCGCCGACCGCGGTCGCCGTTTCGATGTCGCGTGACAGGTGGACGTGCTGCCGCTTCATGCGGGCGATGCCGTTTTCGAGAATTGAGGCGACGCTTTTTTCGCCGGTGCCGTGATAGAGCACATCGGGCGGCGTGGCCGGAGGAAGCTCGAGATCAACTTCGACGCTGTGGCCCTGGTTGGCCCGGATGCGCGTTCCGGTTTCGTCGAAGGCGAACCGTTGCTTGTTGTTGTTCGCCACGACTTCGTCGAGTTCGGCGCGCGTGAATTTGAAACCATTGCTGGTACTTGCGCTCAGGAGGTCGTCCACGGGGACCCACCCGCCGGTTTCGAGATGGAGACCGATTTCGTGGGGCGCGTGGCGCAGATATTTGCTGAGAAATTTGCTGATTCTGATCAGCCGTTTATCGTCCGTCATTGTCTTTCATTACTTTCGTCAACCAGACCGGGATGGTCATCCATCTCGCGGGACGCTCGTGGACGGCTTCGTCCAACTGTTCGACCTGCGCTTCGATTCGGTGCATGGTCCCGGTCTCGGGGAGATCTTCCCAATGTTCATAGCACCCGTGCTGAATACACGGCGCGGGCTTCGCTTTCCAGTGCACCAAACAGCCTACGCCCCTTTCGTACAGCGGGCAAGCGTAGGTTTTCTCGAATGTATCGCCGGTCTCCGTCAGACCGAAGTGCGCGATGGCCGCCTCGGCACGCGCCACGACCTCGCGCAGCTTGTCTTCGCCGTGACGCGGACTCTCCCGCAGGGTCTCGATCATGGCCTCGGCTTCGATTTGCGTGATGTTGATGTTCACGAACTGCGCGTCGGCGCAGCAGGGCGTCGGACACACCGCGCAGTCGGCGGCAAGGTGGCCGAAATTCTTTCCGATGTAGCGCGAAAATGCCTGCTTCATCCGCCGCAGGCGAACGAGCGCCTCGCGCTTCGACATCCGCCGGGACGGTTTTCGCTCACGAGAATGTCGGTCGCCGCTCACGGACAGCCCTCCCTTACGGTCAGGCTGCTGTTGGCAAGGGTTTCGACGTGCGCCGCAACCGTGCGCGGCAGGGTGTCGAGGTTGTAGCCGCCTTCGAGCAGCGACACGATCCGCCCGTCGCAGTGGTCGGCGGCGACGCGCATCACGTCGCAGGTCATCGCCCGGTAATCGTCGTCGGTCAGATTCAAATCGCCGAGCGGGTCGGAGACGTGGCCGTCGAATCCGGCGGAAACCAGAATGAAGTCGGGACGCAATTTCCCGACCGCCTGAGCGAGTCCATCACGAAAGGCCGCGACGTGATCCGCCGCCGACGTTCCGCCGCGCAGCGGGACGTTCAGCGTGTAGCCCTTCCCCGCCCCGTCGCCTTCCTCATACCGGCTGCCCGTTCCCG
>JAAFHI010000706.1 GCA_013298335.1 Actinomycetota bacterium | reverse complement strand
CGCGGTACGGCTGCCCTCGTTCTTTCTGGGCAAATTTCCGGTGACGCAGGTCCAGTGGGCCGCCGTCGCGTTGTTCCCAAAGGTTCACCGCGACCTCGACGCGGACCCGTCGGGGTTCAAGGGCGCGGATCTGCCGGTCGAGCAGGTGTCGTGGGAGGACGCAGTCGAATTCTGCGCCCGGCTGTCGCGCCATTCGCCGCTGACCTACCGCCTGCCGTCGGAAGCCGAGTGGGAATATGCCTGCCGGGCCGGAACCTCGACGCCGTTCGCCTTCGGGCCGACCGTCACGGCGGACATGGTCAACTACAACGGGAAATATCCCTACGGCGGCGCGCCGCGCGGCGAATACCGCCAGCAGACGACCCCGGTCGGCGGATTTCAGGTCGCCAACGGCTTCGGGTTGTACGACATGCACGGCAACGTCTGGGAATGGTGTCTCGACACGTTTCGCGACAGCTACGTCGGAGCGCCCACCGACGGCGGGGCCTGGATCGAAGCCGGAAACGGCTATCGCGTTCTGCGCGGCGGGTCGTGGTTCAGCTTCGTCAATACCTGCCGCTCCGCCAACCGCGAACGCAAAACGCCCGAACTCAAGCTCCACAGCCTCGGTTTCCGCGTGGTCGCCGTATCGCGATGAAACGCGCGCGGCCTGCGTCCTTCCCTGGGAACGATTTCTTTTTGCCCGTGACCTCCGAAAGAGGGTAGCCCATAGCCGGAGCGCTTTGGCGAGGCTATGGGAAAAAATGCGTATCCAACGCACGATTGTCGGGCCACATACAATCCCCACAGCCTCGCCAAAGCGCTCCGGCAGTGGGCTATCTTCTTGGGTCACATACACGCAAGAGTCGTTCTAACTCGTGTCTTTTCCTCTATTTCCGCTGCCAGGCGTCCTTCGGTTCGAGAACCGTTCGGGGGCCGTCGCCGTCGAGCCACGCCTTCGCCGCTGCGTCGCCGCGCAGGGTGGCATCCCAGAACGCCGTCCCGAGAGCCAGGATCACCTTGTGATGATTGGGGTTGCGGGGTTCGCGGTCGCCCGGCAGGGCGCGGTCGGTGAAGGCCGAATGCTCGGCGTTGAAAAGTACCACTTCATACTTCCCGCCCGCCGGGAGCGCCGGAAAGACGGCCAGCCGCGATTCGAGGTCGGCGTCGCCGATGGCCGCGACGTCCTTGGTCCCGGTCATCAGCATCCACGGAATTTTCACCGCCCCGAAGGATTGTTTCGGATCGCCCCCCTTCCGGCTGCTCGGACTGAACGCCATGGCCGACGTGATGCGCCGGTCGGTGAACGGGGCCGCGCCGCCCGCCAGCGTCTGTCCGCTGACGGCCTGCGTTGTCACCGCGCCGAAGGAATGCCCCGACATCCCGATTTTCGCGAGGTTCATTCTTCCGGCCAGTTGACCGCCCTTTTCCCGGTTCCAGCGGTCGAGCTGGTCGAGCACCGCCGGGATGTCCTTCACGCGGAGCATGAAATTCTCCGGATTCGCGGCGTTCCGCAGCGCGGCCATCCGGCGCGCGGGCTGTTCATTCTTCCAGACGCCGTCGTCGCTGCCCGGATGCTGGACAAACACCACGACGTATCCCCTTGCCGCCCAGTGATTTCCGAGAAAGGCGCTGCCCTGCCGGTTTCCGCCGAGTCCGTGACTGAACAGGACGACCGGGGCCGGTTCCTTCGCGGCGGGCAGGTAGACCAATACCGGAATGTCGCGGTGGCGGGCGTCGTCGCGGACCACAAGATCGACCGTCGCCGGTTTGAACGACTCCGAACCGCGCAGCGGATCATAGGGGGCGACCCCGGCGGACAGACTCCCGGAAATGAGAACCGACAGAACGGCGACGGCGCAGAGGCGGAAAGCGAAATTTCGAACCATGCGAATCCTCCAAAAAATGAATCTCCCGCGCTAGGACGGGAGATTGGGCTGGAGAGTCGTAAAAATCCGGTAATTTTTCAGTTCGGTTGTCGCCCTGCCCGAACGGACAGGGCTATTTCCCTTCAAGCCCCGTGAACGGGGCTCCGGAATCGAAAACCGGTGTGAGCCTCGTTCACGAGGCTTGTTTTTGAGTAGCCCTGTCCTTGAGGGCAGGGCGAACAGCGGTAGCGCGGCGTTTAGCGCCACTGACCGCTTTCGGCCTCGGCCTTCAGTTCGTGGTACTTGAATGTGCCGATGGCGGCCTGCACGAAACCGATGGTTATGAAAATCGGCACCAGGATGCCGCCGACGGCGTTCGGCCCGCTGGGAGCCGACGCCAACATGATGATTTTGTTGAGGATGTAGTACATCACCATCAGCACCGCGCAGACCCGGCTGTTTCTGTAAATTCCGAACGACAGCCCGAACACGATCACGACATCCAGGTAGGAAAAGACATTCAGCCCGGCGATGCTGGTATTGGTAACCACCACCACCGTGACGATCAAAAACGTGAGGATTCCGACGATCACGCCCATAATCCAGCCCGTCTTGATTTTCTTCAGCGCGTCCGTGAGGCGTGGGTCCTGTTTGTGCCGGGCGTTCGGGAAGGGTTCTTCATAGGAATTGACGTAGGCCGGGACGGTTCCGTAGACCGGAGCCTGACCGTACGGCGCGGGGGCCGCGGCGGGAGAATACGCGGGGGCCGCGCCATACGAACTGGTCGGCGGCGCGTAAGCCGGAGACGACGGCGGTGCATACGGCTGCTGGTACTGGGGCGGATACGGCTGGGGCGGCGCAGGTTGTTGATACGGCGGGGGATAGCCGGTCGGCGGCGCGTAGGGAGGCGGCGCGGCGGACTGAAAGAATTCGCGCAGCGCGGGAACCTCACGCGCCGGAATCGGCTTCATCGTTCCCTTACCGACCAGCGTTTCGGGAGTGACCCGTCCCTGCTGAATCCACTGTCGCAAGGTGTCGAGATCGGTGGGATAGGCCATCCCTTCGACAATGACGTGATACAGGCCTCCGGTCGGTACCATCGCGCCTCCCTTCCGACCAGCCGGTCGGATTTTCGGAATTCGGTGTGCGGATTGACCGGAAGAATACCAAAATTTTCAGGATTGTCAGGCCCCCGGTTCACATTCCGCCCTATCCCGGACAGGCGGCGGGGTTTCGGGGGCGTTTGGAAGGC
>JAAFHI010000552.1 GCA_013298335.1 Actinomycetota bacterium | reverse complement strand
TTTTGACGCGGCGGTCGGCGGGTCCGGCGGCGCTCGAACAGATTCGTGTCTGGCATCCCCAGTTTGAAGGCTTTTCCGACGAGGAAATTCTTCGGTCACGGTTCAATGAAGCGGACGCCGGACTCGTCTACGCGCGGGCACACGGATTTGAAACGTGGAATGAACTTGTCCAGCGGGTGAACGCGCTCGCATCCGCCTCGAATCCAGAGGACGGCGAACCTTTTCTGGCCGCCTTCCGCGCCCTCGAAGCCGGCGATGCGGCAAGGCTAACGTCACTCCTGAAACGCCATCGAACCCTTGCGCGACAGCGCGGCACGAACGGCAATACGCTGTTGAATCTTGCCGTGAGCCTCGCCCCGAAAGGGAAATTCGATTCGGCGGTGGTGGTTGAGGCGCTGCTGTCGGCGGGCGCCGACGTGAACGACGCCAATGACCGCGGCTGGACGCCACTTCATCAAGCGGCCTATGGCAATCAACGCGAACTGGTCGCCGCATTGATCGACGCCGGCGCGGACCTCGATCCGGAAGCGCATGGCTCGGGCGGAACGCCACTGATGTGCGCATTGTTCTGGGGGCATCGCGAAGCCGCCGATATCCTGGGGCGGCATTCCGTCGCACCCGGAAACCTTCGCGCCGCCGCCGGGTTGGGCAATCACGACCTTCTGGAAAGCTGCTTCAACGACGACGGAACGCTCGCCGCCGAGGCTTTTGCCGCGCGGGGGTTTTACCGACCGCACAGCGGGTTTCCCGACTGGAATCCGTCCGCCGATGCACAGGAAGTTCTGGATGAAGCACTCGTCTGGGCCTGCAAAACCGGTCGTACGGAAGTTCTTCCACGCCTCACGCGGGCCGGAGCGCGTCCGGATGCCGATCCCTATCGCGGAACGCCGCTGATCTGGGCGGCGGTATGCAACCGGCTGGAAACCGCCGAGTGGCTCATCACTCACGGCGCCACCGTCGATCTCAAAGCCACCTTCGGCGGCCTCACGCACGGTCAGGGCGTGACCGCGCTCCACATGGCGGCACAAAATGGCCACCTTTCAATGGTGAAGCTGCTCATCCAGTGTGGCGCGGACCCGAAAATAAAGGACGACCTGCACCAAGGGGATGCCGAAGGAGCGGCAACCTTCTTCGGACAGGTCGCCGTTCGGGATTACCTGCGCGGCCTCGGGAAATGATGTTTGAAGAAGACCCTCCGGTGTGAAGGCACGCGCTCGACGTGCCTTCACACCTTCCTTCCAGGGAGTTTTTGGGTCAGCGGAATGAACCGCGCCACAAAGACAATCGGGATTTCGTTTCGCGACATTTCGATTTCGGGACGACCATTTCCCAAAAGCGGACACTTTTACATCCGCGCTAAATTTTACCAAGCCGTGAAAAGCCTTTTATTTTCTATGGTTTCAGGCTTCCCGCCGACTTCGGCACGCCGCTTGCCAAAGATAAGGCATTCTCTCGGCAGGTGAATCTCGATGGATGTTCCTCGGAAACAGGCAAAACAACGAAAGTTCCTGAAGCGCGCGGCGTGGACGCTCGTGGTCGTCGCCTCCGTGACCGCGATCACCTTCGCGATGTCGCGGCTCAAGCCCGCCGCGCCGACGGTGGACCGCGCGACGGTCAGTATCGAGAGCGTGAAGCGCGGCACGATGGTCCGCCAGGTACGCGGGCTCGGCACGCTTGTCCCGGATGAAATCCGCTCCATCGGGGCCATTGCCGAGGGCCGCGTCGAACGCATCGTCGCCAAGCCCGGGGCGGTCGTCACGCCCGACACGATTCTTTTCGAACTGAGCAATCCCGAACTCGAACAGAGCGTCTTCGAAGCCGAAGCCCAACTGCGCTCGCAGGAAGCCGAACTCAAGAGCCTCCGCGCCCAGCTCGGCAGTCAGCAACTGACCCAACGGTCACAGGTCGCCTCGGCGCAGTCCGATTACAACCAGGCAAAGTTGCAGGCCGACGCCAACCGCGAACTCGCCAAGCAGGGCCTCATTTCGGGAATGACCGAAAAGCTGTCGAGCCTGCGCGAACAGGAACTCAAAACGCGCGAAGGCATCGAACGCGAACGCCTCACCTCCATCGGCGAATCGAGCGGCGCGCAGGTGGAAGCGCTCAAGTCAAAGATTGAAAATCTCCGCGCCGTGGTCGAACTCCGCCACAAACAGCTTGCCTCGCTTCACGTCCGGGCGGGCATGTCGGGCGTGTTGCAGGCGGTCGCGGTCGAAGTCGGCGTCCGGGTGACGCCCGGCACGAACCTCGCCCGCGTGGCCGATCCCTCGCGTTTGAAAGCGCAGGTCCGCATTCCCGAGGCGCAGGCCAAGGACGTCGTCATCGGTCAGCGCGCGACCATCGAACTCAACAACGAAAACCTCGCCGGACACGTCACCCGGCTCGATCCGGCGGTCCAGAACGGCACCGTGACGGTCGATATTTCCTTCGACGGCGGCCTTCCGGCGGGCGGACGGGTTGACCTGAGCGTCAACGGTACGGTTGAAATTCAACGCATCGAAGACACGCTCTACGTGGCGCGCCCCGTCTACGGCCAGGAAAACGCCCCGATTCAACTGTTCCGGCTCACGCCCGACGGCACGGAAGCCGTCCGGGTCAAGGCCACCGCCGGTCGCAGTTCGGTCGCGACGCTCGAAATCCGCGACGGCCTGCGCGAAGGCGACAAGGTCATCATCTCCGACACGTCCGCGTGGGACGGTCAGGACCGAATCAGACTGCGGTGAGTTTGGGTTTTGGGTTTTGGGTTTTGGGAAAGCGTTCGTTCAGGCGCGAACCAGGTCAATTCATTTCAGCACCCAGCCCCCAAGACCCAAAACCCACCTGAAACCCGACACCTTCATAAAACAAACGGCCACATAAGGAGTGACCAATGAACGTCATCAACGCACCGACCAGCACCAGGGAACCGATCATCTTCATGGACGGCATCACCAAGGTCTTCTACACCGACGAAGTCGAGACGCACGCGCTGTCGGGTATTCATCTCGAAATCGAAGCCGGCCAGTTCGTCTCGATTTCCGGACCGTCCGGCTGCGGAAAATCGACGCTCCTCTCCCTGATGGGACTGCTCGACACGCCGAGCGATGGTGACTACGCGCTCAACGGCAAGAACGTCGCGCGGCTGACGCCCAACGACCGGGCGCGCATCCGCAATCAGGAAGTCGGGTTCATCTTCCAGGCGTTCAATCTCATTGGCGACCTGACGGTTTTCGAAAACGTCGAACTCCCGCTCACCTACCGCAAGATGGGCGCGGGCGAACGCAAGAAGCGGGTCAACGACGCCCTTGAACGGGTCGGCATGGCCCACCGCTCGTCGCACTACCCGGCGCAGTTGTCGGGCGGTCAGCAGCAGCGCGTCGCCGTCGCCCGCGCCGTGTGCGGCAAGCCGTCCATCCTGCTCGCCGACGAACCGACCGGAAACCTCGATTCGCAGAACAGCGAAGCGGTGATGGAACTGCTCAAGGAACTTCACCGCGACGGCGCGACCATCTGCATGGTGACGCACGACCCGCGCTACGCGAACTACGCCCAGCGCACGGTCAACGTGTTCGACGGACGGATTCTGGAAGACAACGCCGCGTAAGGCAGCAGTTAGCAGTTAGCAGTTAGCAGTTAGCAGTGGCTTTGTTGCACAAAAGGGACGGAGGCGACGGCTTTGGTAGAATTGAGGTGTGAAACAAAAAACGACCAAAGCCAAATATCGCCTCCGCAACTGGAAAGAGTATAACGCGTCGCTCAAGCAGCG
>JAAFHI010000212.1 GCA_013298335.1 Actinomycetota bacterium | reverse complement strand
GATGCCGCTCGGACGCAGAAAATGGAACGCCTGTCCGTGAAACTGCTCCCCTCCCGAACGGGTGGTCGTGCTGAGAATGCCGGCGCTCGACCCGCCATACTCGGCGGAATACTGGTTCGTCATCACCTTGAATTCCTGTACGGCGGCCAGCGAAACCTGCTGCTGCGGCGCGTTGGCGAAGACGGATTCGTAGTTGGTGTTGCCGTCCAGCTTGTAACTGGTGTTGCGGAAGGAGTTGCCGTTGATGGAGAGACGCGCCGCGCCGCTGCCGTCGCTGCCGAGTCCGGCGGTGTTGCGGACGTGCGGATTGAGGAGGGCGAACCGGTTCAGGCTGCGGCCGTTCGAGGGCAGTTCGGTCAGGCGCCGGGCATCGACCGACTGGCTGATTTCGGGAGCATCCGAAACGACCGCCGGGAGATCGGCCACCGCCGTCACCATTTCATCCACGGCGGCCACTTCCAGCACGAAGTTCAAGGAAGTGGCTTCCCCCGCTTTCGGCGCGGTCGCGGCGGACTTCGCTGTTTTGAACCCGTCGGCGGTCACCGAGACCACGAAATCGTCCGCCAGCGGCAGACCGACAAAGGAAAACCGTCCGTTTTCATCGGTGGTCACTTCCCGCTGAAGGCCGGCAGAAAGACTGGCGAGACCGACCCTCGAACCGGCGACGACGGCCCCGGAGGCATCCGTGACGCGGCCGCGAATCGCGGCGCTGGTTTCGGTCTGGGCCGAAACCGGGAAAGTTGAAAAAACAATACTTCCAAAGGCGAAAAACGCCCCGAAAAAGGCGACTCGAAGAAATGAATTTGGGTACATCCTGGGAAACCCGATTGAGAGGATTGATATGCCGAACGGCACAACCGAGGTAAATTGAAAATGACTTTCAATACCTAAAACCTATTCAGTCAAAGTCGGGATGTCAAGATTCGGTTTGACATTTTTTTCGGACGGAGGCCCGGACGCACCGCGCCGGCGTCCGCGAAAAACCTGCTAACTCCTTCTTCAGTAATATTTTACCAATAAAAAACTATCCCGCGTCCGACTCAGCCGGACGCGGGATGCGATGTAAAAAATATCTGAATCCGCCGAATCAGTTGCCGTTGCGCTGCTGAAGCTGACGCGCCTTGCGCTGGATCATCTGCTCCAGTTCGGGCTGGTGCTCCTCGACCCGCTGCTTTCCGATGGTCGCACCCTGCTCGGCCATCACCGGCGTCCGGTCAATGAACTTCTGGAACAGCGACGTCCGCGAAAAGGCCAGCAACTGCTTCTGCTCGGTCTCGGTGAACAACTGCCGCAACTGGCTTTCGGTCGGCGTTCCTCGCGTAAACATTTCGAGGTTCCGAAACAGCTTTCGCCCTGCCGAGGTCTGGGCAAAGGCGTTCAACTGCCGCACTTCCTGCTCGTTGAAGTTCGACATGTAGATTCGTGCCACATCCTCCTGAATCGCGTTCCAGGAAGCGTACTTGCGGAAAAACTCGCGCATGACGTCGGCATAGGGGCCGAGTTGCGGATTCTGGCGAATCTGGTTCCGCAATTCGGTCTCGACCGTCGCGTCATAGAGCGTGTTCAAACCGGCCAGCAGAAAGAAATCGCGGGTCGCCTGAAGGTGGGAGGCCGAAAAATTCCCGTTCGTCCGGGGCGGCGCGGTCCGATTGTAGGGATTGGTCGTCCGTTCGCCGGTACCGCGACCCGGTTCCGGGCCGTTCTTGTAGGAATCCTGAGCCAGACCGACCGAGGCAAAGGCCGCGATAAACGTCAGCGTGAGAACGAGATGCTTCATTTTGGGTTCCTCCCGAAGGATGCGTGATTGCCGATGACTTCGAAATCCGACCGTAGGCGGATTCAGAACCGCCGATTCAACCGCAACTATAATTTGACCCGCACCCACGTCATCGCGGCGAGATAGGCCTTTTCGGCCTTCGTCAGCTTCGGACGGTGGGTAAAGACCTGAAATCCGCCGACTTCGATCCGGTCCAGAATCTTGAAATAGATCCGCGCCATGATTTCCGCCGCCACCATCCGGCGGCGATCCGAGGAATGTAGCGCCGCCAGCGCCTTCTTCCGGAATTCACGGGCCCGCGTTGCCTGCTTGCGGATCAGTTTCTGAAACGCGTCGTTGTTCACGCCCGCGAACAGTTCCGCCTCCGAGTATCCGCAGGCCTCGATTTCCTCCGAAGGCAGGTAAATCCGTCCGCGGTCGGCGTCTTCCTTCAGATCCCGGATGATGTTGACCATCTGGAGCGCCTTGCCGAGGTTCACCGCGTACTCCCGCGCGCTCTTGTGCCGATAGCCGAAAATCTCGATGCACATCAGCCCGATCACGCCGGCCACGTGGTAGCAGTATTCTTCAAGTTCCGCGAAGGTGCGGTACTTCCGCTGTTCGAGATCCATTTCCATCCCGCGAATCAGCGCCAGAAAGTGCTCCTGCGGAATCGGAAAGTCGCGTAGTACGCCTTTCAGTTCACCCGCCAGGGGCAGCGACGGCGCGCGACCGTTGAAACAGGCGGCGATTTCCCCACGCCAGAGGTTCAGATCGTCGCGGGGATCGCCGACCGGATGCTCGTCGTCGACGATGTCGTCCACGACCCGGCAAAAAGCATAGACCGTCTCGATGGCATGGCGCTTTTCCTTCGGCAGCAGGAGAAACGAATAAAGAAAATTGGTTTTCGACTGATGCGTGATGCTTCCGGCGGTAAGCGCCTTTGAGGACGATGGTGAGGTCATAACGAATCGCTCAGCGCGAGCCTCTGCGGGGGGCCGGAAAAGCGGCGGGCGCGAAAGAATTGAAAAGGAGTTTCACCTTTTGCGAGGTGGAAATGGTGGGCCGGCGGGAAAAGATGTCGAACTTTTGCCGGCGCAGGGCCTCCAGAATGCTCGTTCCGCCAAGCCAGACGAGCCGGAGTTCAACCCCCAGCCGCCCCGGAACGGCCCGGCAGAGGGGCTTGCCGCGGTCGAACATGGCCTGCGTCCGCTCGGCCAGCGAGGTCATCATGGCCACGAAAGCGTCATTGTAGCGATGCGCCCGGAGGTCGTCTTCGCTGTATCCGAAACGGGCCATTTCTCCCTGTGGGAGGTAGAGACGGTCCTTTTCCAGATCAATCAGGATGTCCTGCCAGAAATTCGTCAGTTGCAGGGCGGTGCAGATCTCGTCCGACATCCGGTGCCACGTCTCGTCGCGATATCCGAACAGCAGCAACATCAGCCGTCCGATCGGATTCGCCGAACACCGGCTGTAGTCAAGCAGCGCCTCGAAGTCCGGGTGACGCGACCGCTTCACGTCGATTGAAAAGGCGTCGAGCAGGTCATGAAAAAGCTGGCGCGGGAGGTCATATCCCGGAATGGTCGCCGCCAGCGCCTGAAAAACCGGGTTCACGGCCTCTCCGACCAGACAGGTATCGAGTTGAAGCCGCCAGTCCTCGATTCTGGAAAGCCGTTCCGCCGGGGCGAAGGTCCCCTCGTCGGCGAAGTCGTCCGCCGCGCGGGCGAAGGCATAGACTGCGTAGACGTGTTTGCGAACCGCCTTCGGAAGCAGCACGGACCCGACCGGAAAGTTCTCGTAGTGCCCGAGCGCAATCCGCCGACAGTGTTCGTAGGCGGCGTCAAGGGTCATGGAATCGGTCGCTTTGGCGGCGGCGGCAGTCACGCGGAAAACCTTTTCCTTAAAAATGGCCAATTCGGCACGTTCGGCGATATTCTCCCCGCCGACCAAGCGCGTCAAGCAGTACCTGCTTTTTTTCTTTTTCCGGTCGAGAGCGGTAAAATTGCGGCTTGCGGGAACGAACCGGCAGGTTTAGATTTTTCCCCGACCCCTTTTCACGTCCGAATCTGCGTTTTTCAGGCAACAGGGATTTTTTTCCCGGCATCTGTCGGGACGCTTCGCTGAAGCCGTACCCCAGACGGATTTCCCCACGCCGTATTCGACATCGAATTTCTCACGCCACATACCGCTCGCCTCGAATTTGAAAGGATTGCAAAAAATGACCGCTCGTCACCTTTTCAGCCGCTTTCGCGCCATCCTCGGCGCCGCCCTCGTTTTCACGTTTCTTTTCGCCACGCCGCTCGCGTCCCGCCACCACGTCGTCTTCGCCCAGGAAAGCCAGGAAGTGTTCGACACCATGACCGCCACCCGGACGGAACGTATCCTGCGGTCATTCGGCGACGTGACCTTCGAGGAGGTTGACGCCAACATCTATCGAATCAACCTCGACGGCACGAAAATCATTCTCAAGAAAAACGACAAGACGCTTCTCCTCTACTGTAGCTGGCGCGGGAAACAGGTTTCCTTCAGCCGGATCAACGAATGGAACAAGACCAAGCGGTTCGCCAAAGCCTATATCGACAACGACGGCGACCCGGTGCTCGAAAGCGACTACGAACTGACCGGCGGCGTCACCGAACAGAACGTCAAGGAATGGATGAAGACCTACGTGCTGTTCCTGAAGCAGTTCAAGACCTACATTGACGCGTAAGCCGTTCCGTTGTCCAAGAAAGAAACGTCCGCCGGGATACTCCCGACGGACGTTTCTTTTTGACGGGTGAAAACCGCTCTACCCGACGTGGACCCGCGGACGTTTCTCGGGTTTGTCCACCGCCTGCCGCAGCACTTCATGCACCACGGGGGCGGTATCCCCTTCACCGAAAAAGAGATATTTCATCGCGTAGGTCACCGGGCTGCCTTCCGTCCATCCGAAATAGGCATCCGGGACCACTCCCGTCACCTTCTGGGCGTGGAGCAGGAACGCGGCGATGGCGTTTGGCACCGCCGGGCTTTCGCACCGCAGAATCCGGTGCTTCCCGACGTGGGCGGCGGTCACATGCAGCGTGTCGTCCGAAAACTCCGACGGGTTGGCGACGTTGACCTCAAAGATCAGCACCGGTTCGTCGGGGCGAATCCGGTGAACCCGCTGTAGTTCGGCCCGTTTCCGGAAGTACTCGGCATCGTCGCCCTCCTGAACCCGGTTGGCGGCGACGCGGAGCATGTCGTTGCGGACGGCTTCCCGGACGTACCGCTCGGCGGTTTCGTCGAGCTGCACCTTCTTGATGCGCAGTTCGGTCATCCGCATCGCCCGCGAGAACAGCGAGACGCCGATAATCGCCAGAATGAAGAAGGCGCAGATTTTCAGCCCTTCCGGACGTTCGTGGACGTTCTGCACCGTGGTGTAGGCGAACACGAGCGTGATGAGCGCGAATGCCCCGAGCCGCCAGCCGCGTTCCTTCTTGGCGATGGAAATCACCACCGCGACCGACGCCGACAGCATCAGCATCAACACGCCGGTGGCATAGGCCGCGCCCTGGGCTTCGACGCTCGCGTTGAACAGAAACGTCACGACCAGCGTCACGACCGTGATGACGACCACCAGCGGACGATTCGCGCGCGCCCATTCGGGGGCCATCCCGTAGCGCGGCAGGTAGCGGGGCACCAGATTCAGCAAACCGGCCATCGCAGAGGCCCCGGCGTACCAGAGGATGGCGGCGGTCGAAAGGTCATAGATGGTGCCGAAGACGTTGCCGAACATGTGGTGCGCCAGATAGGCGAGGGCGCGCCCGGAGGCCTCGCCGCCGTTGTTCAATTCCTTGGCCGGAATCAGCAGCGTCACGACCAGGGCGCTCCCGATCAGCATGCCGCTCATGATGAGCGCCGATACCGTGAGCAGCTTCTTCGTGTTGTGAATCCGCCCCGCCGGATTGGCCGAGGTGTCGGTGATTTCGCCCTTGACGAGCGGCATGACCGTCACGCCGGTTTCAAAACCCGACAGCCCGAGCGCCAGTTTCGGAAAGACGATCAGCGATAACCCCAGCGCAAGCCACAGGTTGCCGCCGGACGGCCCCGCCACGAGCGCCTGTTTCCACGACGTCAGCACGGTGGGATGGGTGGCGACTTCATAGAGTCCGCGACCGACCACGATGATGTTGAGCGTCAAAAAAGTCGCCGTCAGCCCGACCGCGACGAAAATCGCTTCCGAAAACCCTTTCAGGAACACGGCCCCGAGCAGCAGCAGCAGGACGACCGTGACGCCCACCTGATGGTCGAGCCAGTGGGGCGCGAGCGGATTCTTGATGAGATGTTCGGTCGCGTCCGCCGCCGAAAGGGTAATCGTGATGACGAAATCGGTGGCCGCGAAACCGAGCAGACAGAGGACGAACGTCTTCCCGCGCCAGCCGGGCAGCAGGTGTTCGAGCATGGAGACGCTGCCCTGCCCGTTGGGGCTTTCGTTCGCGACCCGGAAATACATCGGGAGGGCGCCGAACAGCGTCAGCAGCACGAGAAAGACCGTCGCGAGGGGCGCGAGCGCTCCGGCGGCCAGAAATGCGAGGTACGGCTGATACCCGAGCGTCGAGAAGTAATCGACGCCGGTCAGACACATGACCTGCCACCACGGTTTGACGT
>JAAFHI010000564.1 GCA_013298335.1 Actinomycetota bacterium | reverse complement strand
ACACCGACGCGCGTCGCTTTGCCCGGCTGCTGGTTTCCGAAATCAAGCTGTACAACGAGCAGAAAGTGCTTGAAGGTCGCCAGAACAACGACCTCTATGACCGGCTGCGGGAAGATATCGACCGGTCGCGCCAGATGTACGACAAGCGCATCACCAACCCGGTCGTCATCACCAAATTCGACTATTTCCACGATGAAATGGTGGCGTCGCTGGCCGAGGGCGATGCGAAAAAGCTCGGACGCGACTGTCCGGGACCGCAGATTCACAACGCCGAGTAACGGCGGTCGTGGACTCGTTGAAAACACCGCCGGAAACGCCTTTAGGAAGCTGATTTTCAAACTTCCGAAGCCGTTTCCGGCGATTCTCTTTTTTTCGCTCGTCCCGAACCCGGCGCAGCGGGCAACCGGCGAATGACAGCCGACAACTGACGAGTGAAAATGAGGATATCCACAGTCGCCCGGACCGGTTTGCGCGGTTGCCCTGCTCTGTAAAAACACGCTACAAGGACTTACAGCCTTTCTACAGTTTTCACATATCCATTCAAGGAAAAGAATCTCACGGCCCGCGCTCTGAACGGGTGGTTCTTGAAAGAGGTTGTCCATGACTCCTGCATTTGCATTTCTTCGGGATTTGAACCGGACGCGCCCCACGCTGCTGCGCGTCGGATCCAGCCTGTCCCTGCTGTCGGTGATGCTGCTCGGCGGCTATCTCGTTTCACAAAACTGTGCCCGCGCCGCGACCGGCCCCCAGGAAAAGACGAAGGCGCTGACCGAACTCCGCGAAGCCGTCAACCGGGCGGCCAACCAGCCGGGCGAGGGGATTCTGGCGGGTTTTGAGAAAAAGTACCCTGATTCTGAAGTCGCGGCGCTGGCCCGTTTCCGGCGCGGATACGACAGTTACATCGGAAAGAACTACCAGCAGGCGATCAAGACGCTCGACGCCCCGATTTTCGCGCAATACGGCCAGCTCGGCGATTACGCGCTCTTTTATCTGGGGAAAGCGCAGAACGACGCCGGGCAGTTTGACCGGGCGCAGGCGACGCTGCTCCAGCTTCCCGGCAAGTTTCCGAAATCGCTGCTCGTCCGCGAGGCGATTCTTCAGGCCGGACGCGCCGCCGCTTCGGCGCGAAATATTTCCGGTGTCGAAAGCGCGATGAAACCGCTGCTCGACGCGGGAGACGGCGGGGCGCTGCTGATTCTGGCGAATGCCTACAATGCCGCCGGTCGCAAGGAAGACGCCGCGAAAACCTGGGCGCGGATTCCAACCGAAGCGCCGCAGTCCAAGGAATCCGAGGACGTCAAAGCTTCCTACACCGCGATTTTCGGCGCCCCGACGCCGAATCCGCCGCCCGACACCAGGGCCCTCCTGAGTTTCATCGACCGCGAAACCACTGATCCGAAAAGACTTCAACTGCGGGCGAACCGCGAATACGACGCCAAACGGTTTGTCGATGCCTCCGAAACCTACGGAAAACTGGCGGCGGTGAATCCTTCCGCCGTTCAATCCGACGAAGCGAAGTTCCGCTATGGGCAGAGTTTGTATTTCGCCCAGAAGTACCCCGCCGCCGCCAACCAGCTTGCGAACGTCGGGACCAAAGACAAGGACCTCCACGCGGAAGCCCTGTTCTATCTCGGCGAAGCCCAGCGGAAGGGCAGCGCGCCCGCCTATCCCGTGACAGTTGAACGGTTTCTCTCGCTCTATCCGAAAAATGCCCACGCGGGCGAAGCGCTTTCAACGCTCGCGCAGTGGTCGGAAAAACGCGGCGGCTCCGGCGGCTACTACGACCGGCTCGTCCGCAACTACCCGGACCAGAAAGCCGGCCAGCAGTGGCACTACAAACGCGGCTGGACGCTCCATCAGGCGGGTGATTTCGCCAACGCTGCGCCGCTCCTCGCCGAACATGTCGCGCTGTTTCCGTCGTCCGATTACAAGGGGATGTCGGCCTACTGGGCGGCCCGCGATTACGAGCGCACCGGACGCCAGTCCGAAGCGAAGGCGCTTTTTCAGGCGATCATCCGGCGCTACAAACTGGGCTACTACGGCCAGATGTCGTCGAAACGGCTGGACGGTCTGAAGGGCGTGGCCGACCCGAAACTCGACCCGAATTCCACGCTCGCCAAAGCCTGCGCGGGCATCCAGCCAGCGCGTCCGCTCCCGGAAACGATTGGTCCGGAAGGGGATAACTGGATGGAGCGCGCGTCGCAACTCCGCATCATCGGGCTGGCCGATCTTTCCCTCGGCGAAATGGAAGAGGCCCGCAAGACCGCGCCGAATTCGCCGAAGGTCAATCGCGAAATGGCCCGCGTCTTCCGCGACCGGGGCGAAACGCTCCGCGCGGTGCAGACACTCCAGCGGGCGCACCCCGATTATCTGGCGTATCAGGCCGATGAAGTCACCCGCGAAGAATGGGAAATTTTCTTCCCGCTGCGCGAATGGGAAACCATTAAGCGGGAAGCGAAGGTCAACGGCCTTGATCCCTACATCGTGGCCGGGCTCATTCGGCAGGAATCGGTGTTCAACCCGAACGCCCGCTCCCGCGCCAACGCCATCGGGATGATGCAGATGCTGCCCTCGACCGGACGCCTCGTCGCGAAAAAGAAAATCGGGAACTTCATCACTGGAGACCAGCTTTACAACCCGGAACTGAACATCACGCTCGGGACGTCCTATCTGGCCGAGATGTACCGCAAATATGGCCGTTACGAATACGCTTTCGCGGCCTACAACGCCGGTCCGGGCCGCGTCGCCCAGTGGCTGAACTCGCTCCCGACGGGCGAACTCGACATCTGGGTGGACGCAATTCCGATCAGCGAAACGCGGCTCTACGTACAGGGCGTCACCCGCAACGCCGCGCACTACCGCCGGTTGTACGGGGAGTAACCGACCGCGCGCCAACGCTGGTCGAGAAAGAAATCGGAGAATCGGAGACCGAGAAAAAGGGTGCGGAAAATTACCTTTCTGCACTATTCTCGCCTCTCCGATTTTTTCATTTTCCGACTCCTTTCGACTCCCCCTATGTCCTATTCCTCCCTCTCCACGATCACCGCGCCGCGCGGAAGTTCAATTACATGTAAAGGTTGGCATCAGGAAGCCGCGCTGCGGATGCTGATGAACAACCTTGATCCGGACGTCGCCGAGCGTCCGTCGGAACTCGTCGTTTATGGCGGGACCGGCAAGGCCGCCCGCAACTGGGACTGCTTCAACGCCATCGTCAAGACTCTCAAACGGCTCGAAAACGACGAGACGCTGCTCGTTCAGAGCGGAAAACCGGTCGGCGTCTTTCGTACCCACGAGGAAGCGCCCCGCGTTCTCATCGCCAATTCCAATCTCGTGCCCCGCTGGGGGACGTGGGACGAATTCCGCCGCCTCGAAGCCCTTGGTCTCACGATGTACGGCCAGATGACCGCCGGTTCGTGGATTTACATCGGTTCGCAGGGGATTTTGCAGGGAACTTACGAAACCTTCGCCGAATGCGCGCGCCGACACTTCGGCGGGACGCTCGAAGGCCGCCTCGTCGTCACCGCCGGTCTCGGCGGAATGGGCGGCGCGCAGCCGCTCGCGGCCACCTTGAACGGTGGCGTCTGCCTCGGCGTGGACGTTGATCCGACCCGAATCAAAAAGCGCATCGAAACCGGCTACTGCGACCGGATGACCGAATCGCTCGATGAAGCGCTGGCGCTC
>JAAFHI010000542.1 GCA_013298335.1 Actinomycetota bacterium | reverse complement strand
GTGTATCGCGCTCCGTTGCTGGACAAATCTCCATCCGTGTTGTACTTATCGAAGCAGCGGGTGCATCACCTCGCGTGGTCGCCGCGCGGCACGCATCTGGCGCTCGGCCTGCTCGATGACATCGTTCTCGTCCGAATTGACGGGGCGCAGGCGACGCCGCTGAACCTGAGCCGACTCGGTATCGGCTTTGTTTTCAATCCGATGTGGATGCCGGACGGCGAGTCCATTGTGTTCCATGACAACGAGCAATTGTACGTGGTGTCGACGGGCGGAACGCTCATTCGAAGTCAAAAACTGACGTCGTACACGTCCGGCCTGCGGGAATTCGACTCGGCCAACGACAGCACCGACCGGTTCGCGCCCTGTCCGACCGAAGCCGCGCTGCTGGTGTTCAGCGCGAAAGTGCCGGGAACGCCCGCCTTCGACCGGTTTTTCAACGGCGAACCGAACACGGCCCTCTTTCTGTATGACCGCGTTTCGGCGACCCGGCGGAGACTGACCCCGGCGAACCTGCTGGCGACCGATCCGGTCTGGAGTCGGGACGGGAAAACCGTCTGGTTTACCGGCTACACCGACCGCGAGGGTTCGAAAGCCGACCCGTGGAAGGTCTACCGGATCAACCGCGACGGCACCGGACTGACGATGATGACGCGCGGCGAACATCCCGCTCCGTAGCCGCTCGGTTTATGGTTTGATGCAACCCTTGCGAATGTTCGAACAGTCGTCGAGGTGTGTATGGAACCAACGCCGTCCCCGGTGGAAGAATTTCCCGAACTCATCCCCCTGCTGGCCGAATGGGAAAACGGCGACCGCGCCGCGCTCGATCTGGCCGTGGGCGAGGTGTACGCCGAGTTGCGACGCCTCGCCCACACCCACATGCGGCGGGAACATCGCGGCCACATGCTCCAGACCACCGCGCTCGTTCACGAAACCTACCTCCGGCTGGCCGATTGCAAGCCGACCGGCTGGCTCGACCGGCGGCGGTTTTTCGCCTTCGCCAGCCGGATCATGCGGCACATCCTCGTGGATTACGCCCGGCGGGCCAACAGCGCCAAACGCGGCGCGGGCCAGCCGGTGCTGTCGGTTGACGACCGTCCGGGGCTGACCGAGGCCGAGAGCGCCGAGGTTCTGGCCCTTCATCTGGCATTGAACCAGCTTGAAACATTCGACCCGAAACTGGCCCGCATCATCGAATTGAACGCTTTTGGCGGTTTGACCAACGAGGAACTGGCCGAAACTCTCGACATTTCCGTCCGAACCGTCAACCGGGAACTGGCGACCGCCCGCGCCTGGTTGCAGCGGGCCCTGCGCGACGGGAATCCGGCCCGCCCGCCCGTGCCCCCCACGACCGAACCCTGACGGCCATGACTCCCGACGAACAACAGGAACGCTGGATTCGCATCAAGGACATTTTCGGACAGGCCATCGAGCACGTCCCGGAAATGCGCCGCGGATTCATTCTCGCGAAGTGTCGGGACGACGCCGATATGTGCGAGGAGACGCTCGCGCTGCTGGATGCCTACGAATGCCGCCAGGAATTCGCCGACCACCCCGTTTTCGGATTTGCCCTGCGCGCACTCTTCGCCCATCACGCGGGGGGCCACATCGGCGAGATTTTTGGCGGCTACCGGATCGTCCGCGAAATCGGCAGCGGCGGAATGGGCGCGGTCTATCTGGGCGTCCGCGACGACGAGGCGTTCGAAAAGCAGGTCGCGGTCAAAATCGTCAACGAATACGCCGCCGACCCCGAATACCTCAACCGGCGGCTCTGCGCCGAGCGGGCCATCCTCGCCAAACTCGACCACCCGAACATCGCCCGGCTCATCGACGGCGGCACGACCGAGGCGGGACTGCCTTACTTCATCATGGAGTTTGTGGAAGGGAAGCCGCTCACGACCTACTGCAATGAACGCGGGCTGAACCTCCGTCAGCGGCTGGAACTGTTTCAGGGCGTGTGCGCGGCGATTCACTACTCCCACCGGAATTTCATCATCCATCGCGACCTCAAGCCGGGGAACATTCTGGTGACCGAGGCGGGCGTGCCGAAACTGCTCGATTTCGGGATCGCCAAGCTGCTGGCCGAGGATCACGGACGGTCATCCCCGAAACGGACCACGACGATTCATCGGGCCATGACGCCCCCCTACGCCAGCCCGGAACAGGTTCACGGCGATCCGGTCACGACGGCGTCCGACGTCTATTCGCTCGGCGTCGTCCTCTATGAACTTTTGACCGGCCATCTGCCCTACCGTTTTCCCGACGATTCGCCGCAGGCGGTCGAACGGGTGATTCGTCACGCCGCGCCGGTGCGTCCGAGCGTGGCCGCGCGAGAGGCCCCGGAAACCGGGGAAACCGGCTCCGGTAAAAACGAGGTGTCACGTATCCGACTCAGCCGGGAACTCGAAGGCGATCTGGACGCCATCCTGCTCTGCGCGCTCCGCAAGGAACCCACCGCCCGCTATGCCTCGGCGGAGCGGTTTTCCGAGGATATCGAACGGTATCTGAACGGGTTACCGGTTTCCGCGCTCGCCCACTCGCACCGCTATCTGGTCGGGAAATTCCTCCGCCGGTATCGCCTCGCGGTGGCCGCCGGACTGACCGCCGCCCTGTCGCTGGCTGCGGCGACGGGGATTTCCCTGTACCAGTCGCGGGTGGCGCGAACCGAACGGGAGCGGGCCGAAATCCGGTTTCAGGAAACCTGGCGGCTGGCGAAATCCAACATTTTCGAACTCCACGACGCCATCGAACGACTGCCCGGTTCGACCGGCGCGCGCGGGCTGCTCGTCAAACAATCCCTTGAATATCTCGAACGGCTGGACCGGGAAGCGGGAACCGATCCGAATTTCCGCCGGGAACTCGGTCTGGCCTACCTGCGGGTCGGGGAAGTCCAGGGGCGGCCCTACGCCGCCAACCTCGGGGATGTGACCGGGGCGCTGGCGAGTTACCGCAAGGGGCTGGGCCATCTCGAAGCCGCCGCGGCGTCCACCCCGTCCGACCCCGAGTGCCGGCGCGACCTGAGCATCGGCTATGAACGCCTCGGGGAACTGGCCGCCTACCGGATGCACCGTTTTCCGGAAGCCGCAACCTATTTCGACAAGGCGCTGGCCATTCGGACCCAGCTTGCCGAGATTGGTCCGCAAACCGAAGAAAACCGGCTGCTTCTGGCTTCGATTCAGATCTGCGAAGGCGACCTCCGCAACATGCAGGGCGATCCGCTCGGCGCGCTCGGGTGGTTCACCAAAGCGCGCACGGGGTTGGAAACGCTGGTAGCGGAAGTGCCGAAACACCCGCTGCCGAGGCGTCGGCTGGCCGGGGCGTACCAGCGCACGGTCTATTGTCTGCGGGCGCTCGGCGACGCCGCCGCCGCCTGGGGGCAAGCCGACTGGGCGACCGATTTCTACCGGGACGCCCTTGGACTCCACGAAAAGGCCCTGAAAATCCGCCGCGAACTGGCCGGTGAAGACCCGAACAATCCGGCCCTCAACCGCGCCGTCGCCGACAGCCTGGTCGATTCGGGCGAACTCAACGGACGGCTCAAAAATACCGAGGCGTCCGTCCGGGAATTTCGAGCCGCGCTGGCGGTGTTTCAATCGCTTTCCGCCGCCGACCCGACCAACCGCGAACTTTCCATCGACACCGTTTCGCTGCTGGCCCGATTTGGAGCAACGGCGCAGGCAGCGGGAGACGATGCCCTTGGCTGGGAAATCCGCGGGAACGCCGCCGAAATCCTGAAGGGAATCCGGAGCGACGGTTCGAACCGGGAACTTTCGGAGTGGTTCCGCTGGCTGGACACCGAGAC
>JAAFHI010000373.1 GCA_013298335.1 Actinomycetota bacterium | reverse complement strand
CTCGCCGCAACCCGACGAATGCGTCCCAGTCAGGCCGGTGGTGGTTTTCGACATGGTGGATCGGCGCTTCGTAGCCGGAAGCGATGTCCTGTCGGAATTGGACTGCGGTTCAAATCTCCTTGACCTGTCTCCGTTCGATTTCGAAAACCTCTGCGGGAATCTATTTTCCTCGATGGGGCTGGAGACTCGCCAGACGCAGGCTTCACGCGATGGTGGTGTGGATGTGGTGGCGTTCGATACGCGGCCGGTTATCGGCGGCAAGGTCGTCATTCAGGCCAAGCGCTACAAGAACACGGTCGGGGTCTCGGCGGTTCGTGACCTTTTTGGAACGATGATGAACGAAGGCGCGAGCAAGGGAATTCTGGTGACGACCAGTTCATACGGTCGGGACGCCTATGACTTTGCCTCGGGGAAACCGATTGAACTCATTGATGGCGGTGGGTTGCTCTATCTGCTTGAAACCTTCGCTGGTGTCCGGGCGAGGATTGTCATGTCGTCTGAATAGGAGGTAAACGATGGCGAAATGGGACTACATCTGCGGAATTTGCAAAAAGGTCAAAGGATCGAACTGGGGAGGGAATCCTACGGAGCAGTATCGCTGCACGGTCCACAAGAAAATCTGTCGTGATTGTGTAACGGTCAGAGGTGGAATCTTTTCCCGAACGGTTCGAACCTGTAACGAATGCAACCAAGGAGTTCTTTTGTCAATGGTTCGGACAGAAATCATGCCGCTAAAGTGCCCCATTGCGTGAAGACTTTAAAGGCCGGGTGATTTTTGATGGGTTCGGCGTTGAGGCCAAAGGTTTCAATAATTCGGTTCAGGTAGAACTGATTGAAAGCGCGGGCTTTATGGGAAGCCATCGAGAAGACGTTGTCGCCCGCCGTGACGGCTTCGGCCTTGGCGAGATTGACGGCGCAAAAGGCGGCGTTGAAGTGAAAATCGAGCGCCTTCGGGTTGCGCGACTGGCAGTGTTGAAGTCCGGCGAACTGCTTGGCGTCGCGAAAGAGAAACTCGATGTGGAAACGGGCCTGGTAGTACTCAAGAATGAGAGCGGCGTCGATCTCGGTGTCGGTGGAAAAGAAGAGGTGACGTTTGGGTTTGGCTTTGGTTTGGTCCACGACAAGGACGACGCGGAGGTTGCGTTTGAAGGCGACGTGGTAGACGGCGGCGGTGAACCATTCGACGCCGGGGGCGAGTTCGCCCAGACGGGTGAAGCCGTCCGGGGTGTCGAGTTTGACCTTGCCAAGGTATGTCAGCCGCCGTCCGGGCCGGATCTCGTGCGGTCCGATGAAGAGGTACCTCAGATTCGAATCCGAGCGGAGTTTCCCGATCATGTGCAATCCCTCTTTCAAGACGCCGTCCACAAATGTTTTCCTGGCGTACCAGCCGTCAAACACCCCGTACGCAACGCCTTTCGGCCAGTCCGATTTCGTTTCCTGGAGATGCGCGAGCGCCGCCGTGACCGCCGTGCCTTCATTTTCGGCGGGGAGATTTTGCGTGGCGTCCAGCGCAAACGCCCGCTTGCCCGCCACGTCCACCACGCTCACCAGCGACACTTCCAGTCCGCGCTCCAGTCGTCCCGCCGTACCGCTCCAGAACCGACCCACGCCCGGCGTCGACTTCCCGCTCTTGCGCACGAACGTCGCGTCCATCGCAATCAGGCACAGACCGCTCACCAGCGCCCGAATCACCTCCCGATTGATCTCCCGAAACGGATGCTCCCGCCGATGCCACCGACCGTGCGTCCGCGCGCTCGACCCGCCCTGCCGCTCCAGATTCGTGAAGTTCACCCGACCGCGCAGGGCAAGCATGGTTTCAAGCAGTGCCACCACATACTTCTTGCAGGGATTGGAAAATCCTTCAAGCTCGGACACAATCGCACGCAACATCAGGTCGTCTCCGGGGTCTCGGTTTTTGTTTCGTAACTTCAACCAAACCGGATGACGACCTTCCTTTTCAAGTACTTCTTTTCAAAAAACTGTCCGAACCATTGTTTGTACGAATACGATGAAAAGAAGAAACGCTGGGAGCAGTCTTGAGGTGATGGTCACCGGAATGATTCGGTGAAGGAGGAATGGGAAATGTTTGATGACGGCGGAAAAATAGCCATACGAAACTGCCCTCCCCCGTTTCGCTTTACCTGCGAAAAATCCTGGGAAGGTTTGGAACCGACGGATCAGGAAGGGGTTCGCCATTGTGACTCCTGCAACGAAAACGTCCACCTCTGCGAGACGGATGCCGCAATGCTCGACCATGCCCGGCAGGGTCACTGCGTCGCGAAGTACATGCCTGTGCCCGGAATTCCTTGGGGGATGTTCGTCGGGCGTCCGAAGCATCCGAGTGACCCGCAGACCATTGCGGCTGAAACCGAGTATTGGCGGGAGCAAAACAAATCAATCAGTCTACGCTATATGCATGAGGCGGAGTCCGATTGCCCGGTTTGCGGGTTTCCCCAAAACGATCGAATTCAGGGTAAAGAAAACCAGTGCCTGATTTGCGAGCCTCCCGTTTTTTTGAATTCAGGCACTATCGAAGCCTCACCAGAGACAGAAACCGAACAATGACCGGTGAGATGATGTAATGACAATTACTCTGTCAAAGGGCGGTCGGTTCAACCTGTCGAAGGAAGCCCCGTACTTGAAGAAGGTCGCGGTGGGGCTTGGCTGGAAGGCTGACACCGCGGGGTACGATCTGGACGCCTCGGTTTTTCTCCTCGGGGCGAACGGCAAAATCCCCGACGAACGTTTCTTCGTGTTCTACAACAACCTCGGCTCGCCGGATGGAGCGGTGGTTCATTCGGGTGATGACCGGAAGGGAAGCGCGTCGGGAGACGCCGAGACCATTTGGGTCGATCTGGCGAAGGTTTCGCCATCTGTCGTCGAGCTGGTGTTCGTGGTGACAATTGACGGCGCGGCGGAGAAGGGACAGAGCTTTCGCAATGTCGCCAACGCTTTCATCTGGTTGTATGACGCCGAAACAGGCCGGGAACTGGCGCGTTACGATTTGAACGAAACCTTTTCGGGGGAAACGGCGCTGGAATTCGGAAAGCTCTACCGGAAGGACGGCGAGTGGCGGTTTCAGGCCGTGGGGCAGGGTTACAACGCAGGGTTGCAGGGCTTCGTGGATCGCTTCCACGACGAAAAACCGGCCTCCACGGCACCACCACTGCCCGCGCTTCCGTCAAAGGTCAATCTTCACAAGCGGGAATTCGACGCGGTTCTGGCCAAAAAGAACCTTTCGGGCGTCCGGGCGCGGGTCGGCCTCGCGCTCGACATTACCGGCTCGATGAAACCGCTCTACAAAAACGGGACGGTTCAGAAGGTCGTCGAGCGACTGCTGGCGGTGGCCGTGACGTTCGACGACGACGGCGCGCTCGACGTCTGGCGCTTCGATCATCGGTTCAAGCGGTTGAAGCCGGCGACGGTGGAGAATTTCGAAGGATACGTTGACCGGGAAGTCGTTTCGGGGATGGACATCTGGGGCCACAACGACGAGCCGCCGGTGATGCGCGACATCGTCAGTTTTTACAACGTCGAATCGCCGAGCCGGATTCCGGCCTTCATGATTTTCATCAGCGACGGCGGCGTCCGAAAGGACCGCGAGATTCAGGAGATTGTCCGCGACTCGGCGCGATTTCCGCTGTTCTGGCAGTTTGTCGGTGTCGGGCAGGCGAAGTTCGGCGCGCTGGAACGCCTCGATGAACTGCCCGGTCGCGTGGTGGACAACGCCTCATTTTTCGCCGTCGGCGACATCGCCGCGATGACCGACAAGGAACTTTACGAACGGCTCATGAACGAATTCCCGGAGTGGATCGCGGCGGCCCGTGGGAAGGGAATCCTGTCCTGATGGCGAGGGTGGCCGATGCGATACCAAATTTCAGCAATTTCCGATGTCGGTTTGGTACGTTTGGAAAATGAAGACCGGTTCTTGATTCTCGGGGCTGAAGACTTTCTGAGCCAGGGAGACCACTTCGAGGTGACCTGCATTGGAGAAGGCGACTTCCTTGTTGCGGTGGCCGATGGAATGGGTGGCCAAAAAGCCGGTGCCTTCGCCTCCCGACTCGCGCTGGAGCAGATCGGGGCGGTTTGGAAGAGTCGTGACTTTCAGGCCCCAGTTGAGGTTGTCGTTGAACAGGCGCTTCGCAGCGCGCATGAGACGGTTTTTTCTCAATGTGAACCCGATCCCGAGTTGAGATTCGGGGCAACCACCATTGGACTACTTGCCGGAGGGGGAGGCCGGCACTGCTTCGCTCGGATTGGGGAGATAATGGCCACGGTCACCAGATTACAGGAAACCTTTACGATATTTGGTGCTCTGCCTTTTATCTGGCGTTCGATGTCGGGAATCAATGATTCTCCGGATGCGCCTTCCCAAACGGTTCAAATTGCCGCGATAGGATATCGGGAGGGGGCGGTTGTCTCGATGGCGTCTTTCGAGCCGCGGACGGATGATTCGATCCTGCTGTTGTCGGATGGTGTGTATCTCCACCTACCCGAAACGGAAATTCACGAGATTCTTCGAGTTCATCCGACTGACGACCTGGTGAAGAAATTCATTTCCGTTGGATTGGAGAACGAGGGGCAAGACAACTTGACGGCGCTTCATTGCCGGTTTCTCGACGTACATGGCGCATCTGACACGTCACCGTCTGGTTTTATCGAGGACTCGGTTCGCTTTTTGGACAAAATCACTCTCTGATTTTTATCTCCTAGACTGATAATGATTGCTATGAGATATCGTCGGGTAAGGAAAGGGCCTCGCGACCCCTTCCTCCCCTCAGAACCGGACGTGCGACTTTCACCGCATCCGGCTCAAGCCTTCCGAAACGTCCGTATGAC
>JAAFHI010000710.1 GCA_013298335.1 Actinomycetota bacterium | reverse complement strand
CAGGGCGGGTGACCGTGTGGGAACTGGGGCGACGTTGATCGAAATTGATTCGAGGAGACAGGTTGCCACGGTCAATACCGCGTCGGCAGCCGTTGAAACCGCGCGGGCCGATGTCGTCGTTTCTCAGGCAACACTGCTTTCACAACTGTCCGAACGGACCAAACGACAAGCGGACTTGAAATTGCAGGAAGCCGAATTCACCCGGTATGAATCGTTGTTCCAAAAAGGCGACATCAGTCGTCAGGAACTTGACCGACGGCAGGCCGCCCTCGATGTCGCCCGAGCGAATCTCGGTTCGATTGACGCCCAAATAAAGGCTCAGGAAGCCTCGGTTCATCGCGCTGGGGGAGTGGTTCGCCAAACCGAAGCGGTGGTGAATCAGCAAAGAGTCGAGTTGGTGTATTTCAAGGTGGTCGCGCCGTTCTCCGGCCAGGTCGGCGATATTCCCGTTAAAGTTGGCGATTACGTTTCATCCACTACCACCCTTTTGACGGTGACCCAAAACGATCCCTTGATCGTCAACCTATCCATTCCGGTCGAAAAAGGCTCAAAGCTCTCGAAAGGCATGCCCGTCCAGTTGCTTGACGGAACGGGCGGAGTTGTCGGCGAGGCCCATGTTTCCTTTATTGCGCCGAACGCAACGCGTGAAACGCAATCAGTTCTCATCAAGGCCGAAATCGGCAATCGCGATGGTCGTCTGCGGGCCGACCAACTCGCCAAGGCCCAAATTGTCTGGGATGACCAGCCTGGCCTCCTGGTACCGGTGACGGCAATCAGCCGAATCGCAGGCGAGAACTTCGTCTTCATCGCCGAGCAGGGGACGGAGGGACTAATCGTCAAGCAGCGCACGGTCAAACTTGGTGTCATCGTTGGAAACGATGTCCAGATTACCCAGGGTCTTTCGGCCGGTGACCGCATCGCGGTGACGGGTCTGCTGAAACTATCAGACGGCGCGTCGATTACGCCCGAGTCCTGACCATGCAAACCCGCCCCTCGAATGGATCCTTTTTCAACGCTCCCTTTCCGCTTCTCCCGCCTTTGGTGCGGGAAGCCCGGTGTGTGCCGAAATGGTTGATTTCTTTATCAAGCGTCCGGTGTTTGCAGCCGTTTGTTCCATCGTTATCGTTCTGGTTGGCGCGGTTTGTTTGCCGCTCCTGCCGGTTTCCCAATATCCGGCCATCGAACCGGTCCAGATAACCGTGACGTCGAACTATCAGGGCGCGAGCGCGGATGTCGTTGAACGAACAGTTACGAGCGTCATCGAGCGGCAGATAAACGGCGTCGAGGGCATGGCGTATATGAACTCGATCAGCGCGAATGACGGTTCGAGCGTGATTACGATTACGTTCGAGCAGGGCTATGACAAAAACGTGGCCGCAGTTGACGTCCAGAACCGCGTTTCCCTCGCCGAACCGCAATTGCCGGACCTCGTCCGCCAGACCGGGGTGGCGGTTCGCAAGGCCTCGAACAACATCGTACTGGGAATGGCCATCTATTCCGACACCGGGAAGTACGACGACACTTTCGTGAGCAATTATGCGGACCTCTACGTGATAGATGCTCTCAAGCGAATCAAAGGGGTTGGCGACATCAATCTCTTCGGGGAACGCCGATACGCCATGCGGGTCTGGCTCGATCCGTCCCGAATGGCTTCGCGGGGGCTTTCGGCGCAGGACGTGGTCGCGGTGCTGAAGGAACAGAACCTTCAGGTCGGGGCGGGCCAAATCGGACAGCCGCCCTCCGACAAAAACCAGTTGTTTCAAATCGACATCGTGGCGGTCGGGCGACTGGTCGAAGGGAAGGATTTCGATGAAACGGTTTTGAAGAACGGGACGAACGGGGAACTCGTCAAATTGAAGGACGTCGGCCACGCGGAACTGGGTGCTGAGAGTTATACAACGTTCGCGCGATTGAACCGGAAACCCGCCCTCGGAATGCGTATCGTCCAGGCCCCCGGCGCAAATGCCCTCGACATAGCCAACCAGATCAAAACGGAGATGGCGCGACTTTCGAAGGATTTCCCGCCCGGCCTGCATTACGAAATTCCCTACGATCCAACCCTGTTTATTGAGGAATCGAGCCACGAAGTCGTGAAGACGCTTTACGAAGCTATTTTTTTAGTCGTATTGGTGATCTTCGTTTTTCTTCAGAACTGGCGTGCCACTTTGATTCCGGTGATTACGATCCCGGTTTCCCTGGTTGGAACGTTCATTTTCGTGAAAGCCTTCGGCTTCACCATCAATAGTCTGACGATGTTCGGATTGACCCTCGCAACCGGTCTCGTGGTGGATGACGCCATTATTGTCATCGAGAACATCGCGCGGCTTATCGAGGAGGAAAAACTCCCCCCCCTGGAGGCAGCCTTCAAGGCAATGCGAGAAGTAAGCGGCGCGGTCATCGCGACCTCGCTGGTTTTGATGGCAGTATTCGTTCCGGTCGCGTTTTTTCCGGGCACGACTGGCCAATTGTACAAGCAATTCGCACTCACGATTTCCTTCTCAATCGCGATTTCGGCTTTTGTGGCCCTCACGCTGACGCCCGCGCTTTCGGCCCGGATTCTGAATCATTCGGAAACGACGAATCGGTTCTTCGAATTTTTCAATCGCGGACTCGACAAGCTGCGACGAGCCTACGGAAGGTCGTTGACCTTTACTCTCCGGCACTCGTTGGTGACGCTCGCCATTTTCGCCGTCCTCGCAGGGGCGACCGTGTGGCTTTACCTTGTCGTCCCGAGCGCTTTTCTTCCCGATGAAGATCAGGGGTATTTCATCAATATCGTTCAACTACCCGCCGGCGCTTCATTGAATTACACCGAACAGATCAACAACCTGGTCGAAGGTGAACTTTCCAAACCCGAAGAAGTCAAGGCGACCTTCGCGCTCGGCGGTTTCGGCCTCAACGGCAACAGCGCCAACAACGGTTTCGTCTTCGCACCGTTGAAGCCTTGGGGGGAACGCAGGAAAGCCAATCAGTCATCCGTCGCGGTTATCGGTCGGGTACAAGCGCCACTCGGCTCAATTTCCGACGCCGCGGTTTTCTCGGTCAACCCGCCAGCCATTCAGGGATTGGGGAGCGTCGGGGGGTT
>JAAFHI010000010.1 GCA_013298335.1 Actinomycetota bacterium | reverse complement strand
AACTGGCGCCCCTGTTCGACGATCCGGTCCCGCCGCAGATTCCGGTAAAACAGGTAATCCACGCCGAAAATCATCGGTGCCGCAATCAGCAACGTGACGGAGAGAATTTTGTAGTGCAGTCGCCCGCTGAAGGATTGCTCCCTCGAATCGGGCGGTGGACTTTCAATCAGAGGCATGGTCGGGTTCCGAAAATCGTTGAACCGGGTTCACAGTTCACATTGAACAAACCGGGCATTCGGTCGGCAATGTTTCAGGGGTACGAAAAAATACCAAATCAGGCCCCATAAAGACCACCGCCCGTGACGAGATTCGGTCACGGGCGGCGGGAAAATGTTTCTAAAGGGTTGATTTCGCGAAAATTACCCGGCGCGGCGCAGGGCGTCCCGGTGCGCGTCAAGAAAAGTCGTGACCCCCTCCCGGCCCATGTAGCGTTCGAGCGATTTCCGGTCGGTTTGAGTCAGGTCCACGAAAATCAGACCGTCGAGGGCGTTGCTGAAGTTCGGATCGAGGTTGAACGCCAGCAGTTTTCCGCCGAGTTTGAGATATTGCCGCAGGAGAACCGGCACGCCCTTGGCGTCGGGCTCGATATCGGCCACGAAATCGGAAACGGCTTCAATGTCGGTGGCCGAAACCGGCAGTTGACTGGCGCCAAACAGCGTTTGCGCCAGCGTCGCCGTGAGCGGCTGGTAGGGCGTCCGCGCGCGCACCAGCCGGGCCAGTTGGGGCAGAAAATTCTGGGCCTTGAGAAATTCGACCATCATCCGCCGCGACGCCGAGTGATACTCGTTGGTGATGCTCACCGGTCCGAACATGACCCGGTAGCGCGGATTTTGTACGACGTAGCGCCCGATCCCCTTCCACAGCAACAGTAACGGGGCATAACTCCGCTGGTATTCCTCCCGGACAAAACTGCGACCGAGTTCCAGCGCGGGGCCGATTTCCTTCAGAAACCCGGTTTTGTAATCGAAAAGGGTGCTCGTGTAGAGCCCGCGTTTCCCGAAGCGTTCCAGAATCGAATCCGACCGACCGATGCGGTATCCGCCGACGACTTCCCGTTTCTCGCGATTCCAGATGAACAGGTGCAGGTAATAGGCGTCGAACGAATCAATGTCGATGGCCTTCCCCGTTCCCTCGCCCGCGCCGCGAAACGTGATCTCCCGCAGCCGTCCGATTTCCCGCACGATGTGGGGAATCTCGACCGCCTCGGCACAGAAGACCGACAGTTCGCCGCTTTCGACCAGACAGGCCGAAGGATCGAGGGAAGCGATTTCTTCCTGAAAAAACACCGCCGATTCTCCGGCGGCAATCGGCTCGGTGCCGGGTTTGGGTGGCTGGCGAAAGGGATTTGAAAACGAAAAAAGCGTTTTCTTTTCGTCGGTGGTGCGGTTGGCCAGCCGGTAGGTCCGTTCGCGGGCGTACCCGGTAATCGCGGCGTCATTCTCGAATGTCTTTAACTTGCTCCACGGGATGAGGTTACCGATTCTGACCTCAATCGAACGATTCCGCTTGTTGAGAAATTCGTAGGGCAGCATGGCCGTCCGCAGGCGCGGATGAACGACCCCGGCCATCTGGAAGAGGGCACCGTTGTGGCCGTCGAAGTACACCGGAAGGATGCCCGCGCCGGTCGCGCGCGCGAGGCGGGCGACGGTGGTTTTCCATTCTGGATCGGTGACGACCCGCTTTCCGGCGTTCCAGTGCGCGACTTCCCCCGCCGGAAAGACGCCGAGCATGCCGCCGTTTTTCAGAAAACCGAGCGATTCCCGGACCGACCCCAGATTGGCGCGCGTCGAAGCCGTCTTTTCAAAGGGATCGACGAAGATGAAATGCTGCCGGGCTTCTGGAATGCAGGCGAGGAGGTGATTCGCCATCACCTTCACGTCCGGGCGGACGGATCGCAAAATCGCCGTCAGAAGGATGCCCTCGATGCCGCCGAAGGGATGATTGGCGGCCACGATGACCGTCCCTTCGGCGGGAATCCGGGCGATGTCGCTTTCCAGTACCCGGTAACTGACGTTGAGGGCCGCGAGCGCGTTTTCGAAAAACCGCTGGGCGTCGCCGCCATCGGTTTTCATGATTTCGGCGTAAAGGTCGTTGAGCTGGTGGAACATCAGCCACCGTTCGAGCAGGCTCCGGACCGGGGCAAAGATTTTTTGTCCAATGGGATCGCGAAAGGGGGTCGGCAGTCGAAAGATGCGGTTCTTCATAGGGAAAGCGTCGCGGGGACTCGAATTTGAAAAGCCAACGAACGTCCCGAAGGCTTACGACTCGTCGGTTACGCCGAGGTGAACGCAACGTGTCTTCCCTATAAATGATGTATTTGGCCGACTTATTCCCCCTTTCGAAACTATTTCTGAACCGGCGTCAGCGGCTGCTGTTTGCCCTTGAGCGCTTCGGCGTAGGCCCCGTCCTTCACGTCGCCGAGGGCAATCGCCTGTTCGTAGGCGGCAACCGCGTCGGCCCGGCGCTCCGCGAAATCGTAAATCTTGCCCATCATGACCAGTGACTGCGACACGAGCCATTTTTCATCCGGCTGCGCGACCGCCACCGCCTTGCGGTACAACTCGACGGCCTTTTCCAGCCGTTCCTGCAACGAGGCGAGTTTGTCGCTCTCGTCGGCGCTTGAGTCGAGTTCGACCGCGGACTGGCGCTTGGACGTGATTTCCGCGAGTCCGAAAAATGCCCGCGCATTGGTCGGGTCTTCCTTGGCGATGCCTTCCAGAATCGGGCGCGCTTCATCATAGCGCCGGGCGCGCAACAGATCGTCGGCCTGCGACAGTTTCGCCAGCTTCGGGGAGGAGGGAGAAATCCGCGCCGCCGCCTCGGCCCGCCGTTTTTCAACGCGGGGACGCACTTCGGCCAACTCGGCTGGGCGCTTCTTTTCCTTCGCTTCATCGAAGGATTCGACCATTTTCGGAAGCCATTCGAGAATGTCGAGCCCGGTCTGATCGAGCACGGCGAGCTGTTCGTAGAAATGAACCGCCACCGAGGCCCCGCGTTCCCGCGCCTGATGCACTTCCAGCAGCGCTTCCTCCTCGACGGCCAGGAATTCTTCCTTGCCCGCGTCGCCCTTCTTTTTCAGCTCGAACTGGGCCGTCCGGACCGCCAGCCGACTTTCGACGGCGCGGGCGAGCGATTCCCGCATCACCTCGAAAACATTGGTTTTCCCGGTACTTTCGCGCTTGGGAGCCGTTTCCGAAAGTTTGGCGATCAGGTCACGCCGCGCGGCAATGGCCAGACCGGAGCGCGCGATCACGGGTTCGAGAATGAACCGGAGGATCGTCCGGCGGACCGCCTTTTGCGGCGTGTCGCGCGGCGCGCCGAGAATCAGGAAGAAGTCGTCACCGACCCGGCGGTAGGAATTCCGCTCGGCGGCGTTCAGCACGTCGTTGCGGGTATAGACCCGGTCGAACGGTCCGAGCAGATCGGGAATGATGTAGAGCGACCGGGCGCGCTTTTTCCGTTCGCCCGAAGGAAGGTTGTCCGATCTGGCCGAATTGGGATCGATGATGGCCGGGGCGTCGAGCGACTCGATAATCGGCGTGGTGTGCAGAAAGGCGAGGTCCTGAAACAGTTCCGCGTCGGCCATCTGCTGAAGCAGCGCGCCATAGGCGTTGTAATTCGGGGCGTATTTGGGAATCAGCGACTTGATCGGCGACCGGGCGTAAAACTCGGCCACGAGCGGCGCGAATCCCGCCAGCGGCAGGGCATCGTCGGGGAGAACGTCGGAACTCGGCGGCAGCCGGAAATCCGGCAGGGGCGTCGCCGACAGGGCCAGCGCCGCCATCGCCGCCGCGAGCTGCGGGCGGTTGCGTTCGCGGACCGGAATCGAGGCGTAAAACTTCCGCATTTTTTCCGTCAGGTCAGCCGGAGTGGCGGCGAGGTCCTTTTTCAGTTCCGCCCGCAGTTCATTCGGCGGCGCATCCGGCGTTTCAAGGTCGAAACCGGCGAAATTCAACGCGGCCATGGCCACGAAGATCCGTTCATCGGGCCCGACGATAATGTTGAACCGGGCGGAACCGGCTTGCGGCTTCTGGGCCGGCGGCGCTTCGGGTTTGGTCTGCGCGCCGGCAACGAGCGGGAATGAAAGCAGCCCGATCAGGCAGGCCGCCGAAAAATGACGAATCAGCATCGTGTAAAACCGGATTCAGGGAAGGTGGTAGACCGCGCGCATCCAGTCGGCCGTCAGGCGCATGCCGTCTTCCAGGTTGTAGGTATTCCGGTGGTCGAGGTCGCGTACCGATTTGCTCGTGTCCACCCGTTTGACTTTCGTGGTCAGGATTTCCGAATCCCGGTATCTGACCAGGCCGGGGTCGGCCCCGGTAATGTTCAGAATCACGTCCGAAAGGGCTTCAATGGAGTGCATCGCGTCTCCACCGATATTGTAGGTTTCACCCGGCTTGAAGTTGTCCGCCAGGTTGGCCACGGTCCGGACGGTATCCGCCAGAAAGGTCGAGGTCCGGGAGTGTCCGCGGAAGACCGTCCACGGCAGACCATGCAGCGCGCAGTAGAGAAACCGGCAGTTGACCGATCGGTAGGGGCTGTAATGTTCGCCCGGCCCGTAGGTATTGAACAAACGCACGACCACGCTTTCGGTTCCGTATTGAAGGCCCGAGTTGCGAATCTGCATCTCGTTGACCCACTTGGTCATGGCGTAGTCGTTCAACTGCTTGATCTCGACATCGTCCATGACCTGTTCGACCATCAGATCGGGAAAATCGCCGTAGACTTCGGAAGACGAGAAGTGGACCAGCCGAAACCCCCGCTGTTCCTGAAGCCGGATGAGATTTTTGGTGCCGATGACGTTGGTCCGCCAGAGGGTTTCGTAAAAATCCTCGCCGTTCCACCGTCCGAACTCGGCGGCGCAGTGAAACACGAGGTCGAACGGCCCCATCCGGTCCAACACCCGTTCGAGCTGGCGAAATTCGCCGACATCGCACCGGGCATAAAGCGGCTCGGCGAGGTCGGTCCCGAGGCTGAATCCGATTTCATCGGGCTGGTGCGACAGGTCGCAGGAAACGACCGGGTTTCCCCGGCGGCGAAGCTCGTGAACGAGACCGGCCCCGACCGTACCGAGCCCACCGGTTACAAGAATACGCGGCATGACTAAAAAAAGAAGTCTTTTGACGTGAAAAAGGCACAAGAAACACGGCGTTCGTGTTTCCTGTGCCGGGTGAAGCGACGGAATTTCAAAGTCGTGGTTTAGCCCGCGAAACTGGCGACGGCGGTGTCTTCGTTGTCGTAGGTATCGAAGACCGTCAGGAGCTTCGTGATCATGAGCAGGTCCTGAATCTTCTTGGTCAGGTTCAGCAGTTTGAGCTGACCCTGCTGATTCTTCACGATGGTAAAGCTGTTGACGAGTTCGCCGATGCCGGAACTGTCCACGTAGCTCACATCGCCGAGGTTGAGCAGAATCTTCTTGTTCCCGCTCTCAAGCAACGTCTTGACCGCCTCGCGCAATTGGACGCTGCCTTCGCCGATCGTGATTTTTCCGCCCAGATCGATGACGGTGACATCGCCAACGCTGCGGTGCGAAATCTTGAGAGACATAGCTTCGTTCTCCTTCAAAAGGGTTCGATGAATTTGTAATTGGTCAAACAGACGGCGGAATCGCGTGGATCAGTCGGCGGCTTCGGCTGATTCCCCTTCACCCTTGACGGGAATCCGCTTCGACATCCGGACTTCCGTTCCTCCCTGCGGGTGCGCCGAAAAAACGACTTCGTCCATGAACGTCCGCATGTAGAAAATGCCGCGTCCGTTCGGATTCAAAATGTTCTGCGGATCGAGCGGGTCGGCGACTTTCGATGCGTCAAAACCGGTCCCGCGATCACGGATGGAAATCATCAGCAGTTCGGCGGCCAGCCTCAGACTCGCGTCAACCGCCTTGGATTCGTCCAGCCGGTTGCCATGTTTCATGGCATTGACGACCGATTCCCGCACGGCCAGCCCGATCCAGTGGGCGTCTTCCGGTTCGAATCCGGCGAGAACGGTCAGATTGTCGACCACGTTCCCAATCAGTTCGATGAACCGATAACTGCTGCCGATAGTCAACTCAACGACGATATCGGATGTTTCGGTGGCTTCCTGGTGGTTGTTCAAATGATCGTCCACTTGACCGCCTGTCCCGAATACGCCGTTTTGTACGTCACGATGCGCAAGATTCACGTTCCAGCCGCCTCGCGTAACATTTTTCGAATGAGTGGCTTGGTAACATACGACAAAAACCGAAGTCAAGAAATGCAGGGAAAACGTGACTGAAAACCGGCGATTTCGCCGGTCGTCCCGAAGCGGCGTTTCCTGAAGTCGAAACTGAATGGAAGCGCCTGAACTCGTGCTATATTCGAAACATCAAACGACTGAATTTCTTTGTCCTATCGGAGATTTATCCTCACGTGAACATCAAGAAACTGCTTTTCACGGTTTCCGGACTGGCGCTGGCCGGCGGCGTCGCCTGGCAATTCGCCAAACGACCGCGCGACATCCGCTGGATCGACTTCGCCGGAGAGATTCCGCACCCCGACGCGAGCCGCTTCGCCGTCGTCGACGGCGTCCGCCTCCACTACCAGGCGTTCGGCCCGGAAAACGGCCCGGCAATCCTCCTGCTCCACGGATTCTGCTCTTCCACCTATACGTGGAAGGATGTCGTCGAACCGCTCGCCCAGGCCGGCTACCGGGTCATCGCGCCCGACCTCAAGGGATTCGGCTTTTCCGAAAAACCCGCCGACCGCCGGTACCACGTCCAGGATCACGCCCAGCTCGTCATCGGACTGCTTGACCACCTCAACATTTCGAAGGCGACATTCGTCGGGAACTCTTTTGGTTGCGCGGTTTCGCTCGCCAGCGCCCTGATGTGGTCGAACCGGGTCGAGGGCATGATTCTGCTCGACGCAGCCTACAACGACGAACCGCTCCACCAGCTTCCCTTCAGTATCTACATGACGATGGCTCGGACGTGGCTGGTCGGCGAAGCGACCATGCCGCTCGCGCTCGCGTCGCGGTCAGCGGCTGAATTTTCGATCCGCGACTTCTACCACGACCAGAGCGTGGTCACCCCCGACCGGGTGGCGGCCTACTATCGCCCCCTGAGCACGGTTGACGGCCAGCGGGCGGCGATGGCCACCGCCCGCCAGTGGGATTTGAACTGGATCGAACAGGAACTCGAAAACATCCACGTTCCGACCCTCGTCGTGTGGGGCGAATACGACAAGCCGATTCCGGTTCACCTGGGCGTCCACCTGCACGCGGCCATTCACCATTCCGAATTCATGGTCATTCCCGACTGCGGCCATATTCCGGAAGAAGAACGGCCCGAGGAAACGGCGGAACTGATCCTCGACTTCTGCCGGAGGCATCGTCCGGCGGAACTTCCGCAACCACGATACGAGGCCGACCCCTTTCCGGCGTCGATCCTCGAAATTCCCGCGGAGAATTAGAAAGAACGGCGAGACGGGCCGCGGGTAACCCGGTTTTTCACTTCGGAAACATCCGACGCGCGGCCCGTCTTCACCAAGAGGCATCCGATGGCGATTCAACGACACGATTGGAGCTTGCAGCGGAAAGGCATCATCGACCAGGAACGCCACAAGGAGCGCGTCCGCGACGCGATTCGCAAGAATCTCGGATCGATCGTCTCCAACGAATCCATCATCCTCTCCGACGGGCGCAAGACGGTGAAAGTCCCGATGCGTTCGCTCGATGAGTTCAAATTCCGCTTCAACCACCACAAACAGCGCCATGTCGCTCAGGGCGACGGCAAATCCAAGGTGGGCGATGTCATCGGACGGGAAGGCCAGAACGGCCAGCCGGGGACCGGAAGCGGTCAGGGGCCGGCGGGCAACGAAGGCGGGCAGGAGTTTTACGAAACCGACATCGACATTGACGAACTCGCCGCGATGATTTTCGAGGACCTTCAACTGCCCTTCCTCGAAGAACGCGCCAACAAGGCCGTTCCGGCGCGCACGACCCGCTTCACCGAAATCCGCCGTACCGGGGCGATCTCGAATCTCGACAAGCGCCGCTCGATCATCGAAAACCTCAAGCGCAACGCGGTCGAAAAGGGCCAGGCCAAAATCGGCGGCTTCAAGAAGGAAGACCTGCGCTTCAAAAGCTGGGAAGAGGAAACGCGCTACGAATCGAACGCCGTCGTCATCGCCATGATGGACGTCTCCGGCTCGATGGGCGAATTCAAGAAGTACATCGCGCGGAGTTTCTACTTCTGGATGGTGCGGTTCCTGCGGACGAAATACGACAACGTCGAAATCGTCTTCATCAGCCACCACACCGACGCCAAGGAAGTCACCGAGGAACAGTTCTTCACGCAGGGCGAATCCGGCGGAACGGTTGTGTCGAGCGCCTACAAACTGGCCCTCGACATCATCGCCAAACGCTTCCCGACCAAAGACTGGAACGTCTATCCGTTCCACTTCTCGGACGGCGACAACTACTACAGCGACAACGAGGAGGCGGTGAAGCTGGCCGACCAGCTCATCACCACCTGCAACCTGTTCGGGTACGGCGAAATCGGCGAGGAAGGCATGTCCACCTACCGCCGTTCGTCGGGCGCGCTGCTGTCGATCTTCAAGGAACATCTGAAGAACCAGCAGCGGTTCATCGGCGTCCGGATCGATGGAAAAGAAGAAGTCTATCCGGCCCTCAAGGAGTTTTTCGGGAAGCGCGGCGTGAAGGCATAAAGTCGGCACGGCACTTGCTGAAGCCATTTCGTCCGAAATTTGAACGAAAGGAATCACTCCAATGTCGAATACCGACCCGACCCTGCCGCTTCCTCCGACCCCACCGACGCTCACCCTTGAAATTCTGGCGGTCCAGATCGCCGAACTTCGTGAACGGGAGGAACAACGGGCCTTGGATACCAAACCCCTCAACGAAACGCTTCAGGCAATTCACGCCGTCCTGTTTGAAATCAAGGAGGATATCGGAGAACTGAAGACCGGTTTCTCCCGCCTTGAAGAACGGATGGATCGTCTCGAAGTACGAATGGACCGACTCGAAGAGCGGATAACCCGACTCGAGGCACGAATGGTTAGCCTCGAAGCGCGTGTCAGCCGTCTCGAAGAGAAGGTCGATCGCATCGAAACCCGGCTCGATTCAATGGACGAACGCCTCGGCCACATCGAAATCGACATTCGCGACATCCGCTCCGAACACAACAACATCCGGCGCGGCATTACCGCCAGTCAGACGATGGTTCTCGACGAACTGCGCGAACTCGACAAGCGGGTTTCGCGCCTCGAACAGGCCATTTCGTCGCCGACGAATTAAAAGTACGACCCACATCCCACCCCGGAAGACGGTTTCTGTTCGAAATCGTCTTCCCCGCCATCCGAACCCCCGATGAAAATTCTCATTGCCGACGCATTCCCGACGTCCGCCATGGACGCGCTTCGCAACGCCGAGTGCGAAGTGATCTTTCAACCCGACCTGAAGGACGCCGCCCTGACCCAGGCCGTGGCCGAAACGAAGGCCGACATCCTCGTCGTCAGGTCCACCAAGGTCAGCGCCGATACGCTCGCCGCCGGGCATCTCTCGCTCGTCGTTCGTTCCGGCGCGGGATACAACACCATTGATGTGGCGGCTGCCTCGGCCCGCGGCATCTACGTTTCAAACTGCCCCGGCAAAAACTCGATTGCCGTCGCCGAACTCGCCTTCGGCCTCCTGCTGTCCCTCGACCGGCGGATTCCCGACAACGTGGCCCAGTTCCGCGCCGGAACCTGGAACAAAAAAGCGTTCAGCGAAGCCGACGGCCTGTTCGGCAAACGCCTCGGACTGATCGGCCTCGGCCAGATTGGCCAGGAGATGATCGTTCGGGCCAAAGCCTTCGGAATGCCCGTCGCCGCCTGGTCCCGGTCGCTGACCGCCGAAAAAGCTGAAAAACTCGGCGTCGAACTCTGCCAGACGCCCGCCGACGTGGCGGCAAGCTGCGACGTGTTGAGCGTTCATGTCGCCCTCAACGGCGACACCCGCGGCTTCATCAACAAAAACGTGTTCGACGCGTTGCCCAAAGGCGCGGTTTTTCTCAATACCTCCCGGGCCGAAGTCGTCGATCAGGCCGCGCTGGTCGAGGCGATGAAGAACAAGGGGATCAAGGCCGGACTCGACGTTTTCGAGAACGAACCGACCGGCGGCACGGGAACCGTCGAATCCGAACTTCAGGCGCTGGAAGGGGCCTACGTCACGCACCACATCGGCGCTTCGACGGAACAAGCGCAGAGCGCGACTTCGGCGGAGACCGTCCGGATCATCGTCAGCTACAAGGACACCGGAAAAGTGCCGAACGTCGTGAACCTCGCCCGGCGGACGCCCGCGACCCATGTTCTCACCGTCCGCCACTTCGACCGGGTCGGCGTGCTGGCCCACGTCTTCAACCAGTTGAAGTACGCCGGACTGAACGTACAGGAAACCGAAAACATCGTTTTCGAAGGCGCGAGCACCGCCATCGCCCGCATCCACCTCGACGATGCCCCGAATGACGCCACCCTGCGCGACATCGGGGAAAATTCCGACGTGATTCACGTCAACGTGCTCGCGCTGTAGGTTTCGCCCGACTGATTTGAAGGCCGTCTAGCCGGGCGGCCTTTTTCCTTTCCCGGTTTTCCCGATTCCCCTTCCGAACCGGAAAAGGAGCGTCCCAAAGCGAAGTGAATTTGACAAACCACCCCTAAATCGGTGATTTTCAACTACATCCACTCCATGAAGGGCTGCCCTTCGACCAAGATCAACAAGGGAAATCATCCTTACTGCCCGCGCCGCCCCTGAGCGGGTCGAGAGCAATCACCGATGAAATGCCCATTTTGCGCTCACCTCGAAGACAAGGTCGTCGATTCGCGTGAAAGCCGGGAGGGCGACGTCATCCGTCGTCGTCGCGAATGTCTGAAGTGCGAACGCCGGTTCACGTCTTACGAACGCATCGACGAAATCCCGTACATGGTCATCAAGAAAGATGGCCGCCGGGAACCGTTCGACCGCCAGAAAATCATGGCCGGACTCCTGCGGGCCTGCGAAAAACGGCCCGTACCGGTTTCAAAACTCGATGCAATCGTTTCATCCATCGAGAAATACGTTCAGGAATCGCGTGACCGGGAGCGTTCGACCCAGAAAATCGGCGAAATGATCATGAGGCGGCTCAAGGACCTCGACAAGGTCGCCTATGTCCGGTTCGCCTCGGTGTACCTTGAGTTCAAGGACGTCACCGAGTTCATGCACGAACTGAAATCGCTCGTTCGGGCGTCCGCACCTTCCACACCGGCGAGTACCGCCAGAAAAACGGCCAAAAGCAAGATTTCGTAGGCCCGTCACCACGGGCCTTTTTCACTTCGCCATGAAAACTCTGTATTTCGATTGTTTCGCCGGAATCAGCGGCGACATGACGCTGGGCGCGCTGGTTGATCTCGGCGTTCCGTTTGAATTCCTTCAAAAAGAACTCTCGAAGCTCGGCCTCGACGATTTCGAGGTCTCGTTCCGCCGCGTCTCCCGAGCCGCCATCGATTGCGCCAAGGTTGACGTCCATCTGGCGAATCAAACGCACGCTTCGCCAGCCGATCACTCGCACCACCCGCACGAACAGTTGCACGGACCGTCCGAACACCCGCACCGGCCATCCGAATCGGCGCACTCCCCGCAGGTACACTCGCACCATCCGCACGATCACGACCACTCGCACCCCGAACACGTGCATTGGCCAAACGAACATTCGCACGGCCCCCTCGAACATCAACATTCATCCCACAAACACGCGCACCCGCCTTCCGAAAACGCGCACGGCGAAACCGAACACACGCACTCCCCGCACGAACACCACCATCATCGCGGGTTGCGGGAAATCACCGACCTCATCACCCGTTCCGGCCTTTCAAAACTGGTCCGCGAGCGTTCAATCAGGATTTTTCGAAAACTGGCGGAAGCAGAAGGCAAGGTTCACGGAATTTCGCCGGATGCGGTTCATTTTCACGAGGTCGGCGCGACCGATGCCATCGTGGATATCGTCGGCGCCTGTATCGGTTTTGAGTTTCTCGGCATCCAGCGGTTTATCGCCTCTCCGGTACGGGTCGGATACGGCCTGGTCAAATGCGCCCACGGAAATTATCCGATTCCGGCGCCCGGAACGGCTGAACTGCTGAAAGGAATTCCCTTTTACGCGGGCGACCTCGCGAGCGAGTTCACCACGCCGACCGGAGCCGCCATTCTGGCAACGCTGTGCGATGAATTTACGCGCTCACCCAACCTGGCGGTTGAACGCATCGGATACGGCGCGGGAAACCGGGACTTCCCATCCTTCCCCAATGCCGTCCGTCTGCTGCTTGGAAACGCGCCGTCCGAAACCGGTTCGTCTCGCTGGTCAACCGATACCGTTTCGGTGATTGAGGCCACCGTGGATGACCAGACCGCCGAGGAACTCGGCTTCGCCCTCGAACGATGGATGGAAGCCGGGGCGCTCGACGTGTTTTTCACGCCGGTCCAGATGAAAAAGGGCCGTCCGGGCACGTTGGTGACCCTGCTTTGCCGCACCGAGGATGAAAACCGGTTTTACGAGGCGCTGTTTCGCGACACGACCACGCTTGGCATCCGCACCTCGCGGTCGGAGCGGCGAATTCTCGCCAGAACCGTCGTCCAGGTCGAAACCGGGTTCGGCCCGCTGCGGGTCAAGGTCGCCGAGGGTTTCGGTTCGTCAAAAATCCATCCCGAATATGAGGATTGCCGGGAAGCGGCCCGGAGAACCGGCCTGTCTCTCAGTGAAATTCGAGCGGCGGCGGTGCGAGCGTACGAGAAACAACACAGCGGGACAGCAGAATAAGCCAAACTGCCCGCGCGCATCGCGCAAAGCTTTTGCGAAGGAATTTCATCTCTTGGACAAGACAACCGAAGCCGGTCTTTGGAAAATGATGGGCATGCTTTTCAAGGCCCACCCGTGGCATGGCATTTCCATCGGACCCAATGCACCGAATCTGGTCAACGCCTATATCGAAATCGTCCCGACCGACTCGGTGAAATATGAAATCGACAAAACCACCGGTCACCTCAAGGTGGATCGGCCCCAGAAATACTCGAATCACTGCCCGACGCTCTACGGACTGATTCCGCAGACCTATTGCGGGAAAAGAATCGGCGCATTTTCAGCCGAACGGACGGACCGCGAGACCATCGAAGGCGACGGCGACCCGCTCGACATCTGCGTCCTGACGGAAAAACCGATTCAGCACAGCGACATTCTGGTGCAGGCCGTCCCGATTGGCGGTTTGCGGATGATTGACGGAAACGAGGCCGACGACAAAATCATCGCCGTGCTGAAGGGCGACGCGGTGTACGGTCAGTGGACCGACATCACCCAGTGCCCGGAATCGGTGGTGGAGCGACTTCGGCACTACTTCCTGACCTACAAGGAAATCCCCGGCGATACGGTCCGGAAGACCGAAATCACGCATGTTTACGATGCCGCCGAGGCGCACCGGATCATCTCACTGAGCCGCGAAGACTACCTGGAGTCGTATGGGGAGTATGAACGCCTGCTCACGGCGTCCCTCGGCAGCCGGTGAACCCGGCGGGAGGTCACTTCTTCGTCAATTGAGCGTCGTCATCGTCCGAAGTCAGTTCGGCGTTGATCGATTCGAGACACAGCCGGGCGGCCTGTCGCATTTCGGTCCGGCGGCCCCCGGCAATCGTCACGAGCCGTTCGTACACTTCATCGAAAACCTCGTCGGAGATGCTGTCCTCGGAATCGGTCGCCAGATCCGCGGCCATCAGATCGGCCACCAGTTTCTGGTCCGCGACCGGAAGCGATCCCATGACCTTGAGGAATCCGTCGGGGTCGTCCACCAGCGATTCGGAATAGAAAATCGAAAGGGTCTCGGACGTTTCTCCCGTGACCTTTCCGGCCACGGTCATGAGGGGCTTCAGCAGCGAGGCATCGCCGCGATTACAGAGCGACACGGTGTAATCGACCGGGTCGTCCCCGGTTTCCGAACCCTCGGGACGCGCAACGTATTCATTGAAGGCGGTCAGGACAATGTCGCGGTTGGTTTCGTATTTCTCCCCCAGCGAAGCCAGCAGGTAGGCAATCGCCACCGCCCGCTTCCCTTTCGCGCGGGGCTGGGCGGCGAGCAGTGCCTTCCGGACCGTTTCCTTGTCGTAGTACTCCAGTTCCTCGGCATCCGCCGTGTCTTCGGCCAGCAGTTCGTCGAGAATTTCACGTGACGTGTCGGCGCTCGCGGTTCCGGGTTCGGAAGGCGGCGATGTCGGCGGTTGCGCCGAGGAAGGCGCCGGGTGGCCCCAAAAGGAGCAGGCGGGCGAAAAAAGGGCCAGGGTTACGAACGAGGTAAGGACAAGCCGTTTTGCAACTTCCATAGGACAGGCGGACTGAACGGGAGTGACTAGCGAGTGACCAGCATCGAGGCGGCCAATGCTGAAGCAGTATCAGAATTGACCAGGTGTTCAACCAGCGTCAAGGCGAATTCAAAGGCGGTTCCGGGGCCGCGACTGGTGATGAGTTTCCCGTCCACGACCACCCGTTGCTCAAGGTAGACCCCATTGGCGTCGGAAAGTTGCTCGCGAAACGCCGGATACGACGTAAAGGACTTCCCGACCAGTGCTTCGAAGTGCGCCAGGGCAACTGGCGCGGCGCAAATGGCTGCCACCCACCTCTCTTTTTGAATCTGTTCCCGAACCCAGGCCGCGACCCGCGCGTCATCCCGCAGGTTCACCGAGCCGGGCATTCCGCCAGGCAGAACCACCAGATCGAAGGCATCGGTTTCAAGCGAGAGGTCGCCGAGGATGGCGTCGGCCTCGATGGAAATGTCGTGCGAACCGGTGACCGTGGTAATGGCCCCGAGCGCGGCGGTCACGACCTCGACATTGGCCCGCCGCAGGACGTCAATCGTAATGACGGCTTCCATTTCCTCGAACCCGGTGGCGAGAAAGACGAGTGCGCGGTGCATGCGGAACACTCCCTCAGAGGGGATTCTGGGAAGACTTGCCCAAAAGGAACGAAACCCCGTAAACTCCAAATCAATCAGGCAACTGAAAGATTTTTTCGGGCAACCCAACGAAGATTCAGGTTCAGATTTCAGGGTTTTTAACAAAACCGCGGGTTCGCCTCAATCCTCTCGACCATGTTTTTTCATAAATCGCGGGAGGATGGCCGAATCCGTCTGAAAATACGGCATCCGTTGTCCGAAAACGGGGTGTCGGGAAGCCCTTTCGAACATGCATCCAGCGGAAAGCCCCGATGAAAAGCAAAAACGCGTTCGAACCGTCATTTCCCGTTTGCGAAAAGCGTATCCCGACGCGCATTGTTCATTGAAGTATTCCAATCCGCTGCAATTGCTGGCGGCCACGATTCTTTCGGCGCAGTGTACCGACGAACGGGTCAATCAGGTCACTGAAACCCTGTTCCGGAAATACCGGACCGCCGAGGATTTCGCCAATGCCGACCCGGCGGAACTGGAGCAGGACATCCACTCCACCGGGTTCTTTCGAAACAAGGCCAAGTCGTTGCGCGGGATGGGCCGGAAACTGGTCGAAGCGCACGGCGGCGAAGTGCCCCGCACGATGGAAGAACTGCTGACGCTCCCCGGCGTGGCGCGAAAAACGGCCAACGTCGTACTCGGAAACGCCTTCGGCAAAGCCCCCGGCGTCGTGGTGGACACCCATGTGACGCGACTTTCGGCGCGCCTCGGGTTTTCGACCGCTCCGACGGCGGAAAAAATCGAACGGGATCTGATGGAGATCGTTCCCAAAAAGAATTACGTCATGTTCCCGCACTGGATGATTTTTCATGGGCGCGCCGTGTGCAAGGCCCGCAGCCCCCAGTGCTCAAGCTGTGTTGTGGCGGATGTATGTCCGTCACGCGAGACCGTCTAGCGCCTTCATTTTCGAGCCAAGGTTGTGGTTTTGGTTATGCCAGTTCCGCCGAAACTGCCGAGAGAACTTCTGCGTTTTCCCGAATCCGGTTCCGCCTGCGTCGCCTGCGGACGCCTTCCGCGGCGTCCGGTTCGTTTCTGCACCAACTGCGGAGGCGTCATGGCGCGCACGGAACGGCTTCCCTCCACCGAGCGATTCCTGCCGAGCTTTGCGCTGCCCCAGCCGGAGAAAAACCATCCGCTCCGGGTCGGTTTCCTCGTGGCTTCGCTGTGTCTGCCGCTGGCGGGCCTGATGATTCTGATGGGAAATCCGGAATCTCTTGAAAAACCGACGCACACGGGCGAAGAGCCAATTCCGGCCCGGATCGGCCAGGAAATCTCGATCGAAACGTCGTCCCCCTCGCTCAGGCGCTCCGGACCACCGGAGATCGCCCCGGAAACGTCCTCGCTTTCCGGCTCAATCCGAAAATCCGAGGAAAAACCCGACCTCGACTCGGTCCGGACCGGCAACGACCAGAAGGAAGACGCACCGCGGCCGGTAACGCCCTACAAGGCGGCCCCGGTCACCGAGCAAACGCCGATTCCTCTTCCGGTGAAGACCCGTCCGTTTCCGACGCCGCCGCTTCCGGGACCCGACCTCAAGGAAATAAAAAGGACGGGGCTTCCACCCCGTCCCTAGTCACCCAATCGAACGGTCGGCCTGTTACGCCTGCGCCGACTTGGCCTTTTCGATGGCCTTTTCAAGGTCGAACTTTTCGAGATTCGCCAGCACGCCGCTCCACGGCGGAATCACGATCGAAGCCGGGCCGCCGCAGGTCGCCTTGCAGGCCAGCCGGATGACCGGGTACTTCGCGCTGTCGGTGGTATAACCGATTTTCTCCAGGCGCGTGGTCTCGAACGTCGTGATCTCGTTGAGATTCCGCTCTCCCCCCAAAACGCCGACCCAGCAGGTCCCGCAGGCTCCGGTCTGGCATTCGACCGGAATCGGACCGGTCACGCAGCGAGAATCCTTCGCCTGGAAGGAAGCCGCGTCGGGCATCTTCGCGGCGGCCATTGAAAGCGGTTCCCCGTTGAGGGCCTTGAACTTCCGTTCGGGTTTGTTTTCGTCAAACCGCACCGTGTAATCGTAATTGATGGGCGACTGGACGAGGCTGGCCCAGAAGGACCGCGGTTCCTGACGCGAACGTTCGTTGACGACGCCTTCCGGAGACTTGTCGGTCGACACGTCGGATGCCTGAGCCGGCTTCGAAAAAACTTCCCAGCCAACCTGCTGGAGCGTGGCGTAGGCGACGGCCAGGATGCCGAGCACCATTTCCGGCTCGGCCTTCATGGACCGGGCCGCCTGCCGGATGTGCTGTTCAAGCGACGTCCGGGGCGGATTTTTGGCATCAGA
>JAAFHI010000308.1:3275-5384 GCA_013298335.1 Actinomycetota bacterium | reverse complement strand
TCGGCGACGTCGGTCGGCGCGGCAAGCACATCCTGATTCATCTCGACACGGGCCGGACGCTCGTCGTGCATCTGCGGATGTCCGGGCGGTTTCTCTACGTGGATGACGAAACGCCGCTGCCGAAATTCGTCCATGCGCTGTTTCATCTCGACAACGGGAAGCGGCTCGCGTTTCAGGACCAGCGCCACTTCGCGATCATGCGGCTGGCCGAGACGGCGACGCTCGCGGAGATGAAGGAACTGCGCGATCTCGCGCCCGAACCACTCGGCGACGACTTCACGCCCGCCTATCTCGCGCGGGCGCTCGCGAAAACGAAGCGGTCGCTCAAGGAAGCCCTGCTCGATCAGACGCTGGTGCTCGGATTGGGCAACATCTACGCGGCGGAAGCGCTGTTCGCGGCGCGGCTGCATCCCGAAATGGCCGCGAGCGACGTGTCGAAGTCGAAAATTTCCGATCTGCGCGACATCATCCGGATGATTCTCGAAGCGGCCATCGAGGCCGGCAGCACCATCGACACGAATCCCGAAAACATCGACGGCGGCTATTTCGGGGCGAGTTTCGAGGAGGCGCTCGTCGTCTATGACCGCGAGGGCGAGCCGTGCGTCCGGTGCGAAACACCGATTGCGCGCATCCGGCAGGGGCAGCGCTCGACGTACTTCTGCCCGAAGTGCCAGAAACTCAAAACGGCTCGAACCGCGCGAACCTGACGCCGGCTCGCCTGAAAATGCGGAGCGCGGGAGAACCACTCAGGGTGAGAGACAGCGTACAGTCGCATATGCTAGGCTTTTCGGGAAATACACCAAAAGACAGCAGACTCGCGTAAAAGTTCGGAACCCCCTACCCGCCCCGGCTTGTTTCCGGGGTCGAATTCCGCAAACAGGGCCGGCCCATGAGCAATCAGGACGCAACCACCGCGTGGGGAACGCTTCAATACCGGGACGCCGCCGGCAAGGAACAAATCGTGGCGCTCAGCAAGTCTCCGTTCACCATCGGACGACTCGGCGACAACGATCTCCAGCTCGACGACCCGTACATTTCGCGCTTTCACGTCGAGCTTCATTTCGACGGCGCAACCTGCCGCATTTACGACAAGCGCAGCACTTCCGGCACCTACGTCAACGACAGCCGCGTCACCGAAATCGCCCTGAACACGGGTGACAAGGTCGCGCTCGGGCGACGCAGTGGCGGATATGAACTGCATTTCGACTACGCGAACCGTCCGAAGGAAGAAGCCCCCCGACCCGTTGACGACCCGCATCAGGTGATGTCGGTCATTGACCACTCGCAGACGCGCTACCTCAACACGTCGCTCATGCGCGCCGCGAGCCTCAACGATTCCTCGACCGTCAACCGCCTGAAGGCGCTCTACGAAATCACCAGCACCGTCCTGTCGATCAATACCCGCGAGGAACTGGCCGAGAAAATCCTCTCGCTGCTGTTCGATCTGCTGCCCGCCGAACGCGGCGTGGTGCTGCTTGCCAACGAAAAGGACAACTCGCTGCACATCCAGGCGTCGCGCCAGCGCACGGGCGACATCGCGGCGGCGGTTTCGCCGAGCCAGACCATCGTTCGGCGCGTGTATGAAGGCAACGTCGCGGAACTCTGCATCGACGCCCGCAATGACGCGCGGTTCGCCACGCAGCAGAGCATCATCTTTCAGTCCATCCGGTCGGTGATGTGCGCGCCCATCAGTTCCTCGAACCGGGTCTGGGGCGTGTGCTACCTCGACAATCTGACGAACAAGAAGACCTTCGAGGAAGAAGAACTCGAATTCCTCATGGCGGTCACGCGGCAGGCGGGCATGGCGCTCGAAAACATCTACCTGCTGGAAGAACAGAAGATCACGTTCCAGAGCTTCGTCACGACGCTCGCGGCCTCGATCGACGCCCGCGACGATCTGACGGCGGGCCATTCGGCGCGGGTGGCGCGCTATTCGCGGGCGATTTCGAAATACATGAATCTGCCCGAAGCCGACCGGCGCATCATCTATTACGCGGGGCTGCTGCACGACTACGGCAAGATCGGCACGCGCGAGGCGATTCTCTGCAAGCCGGGCAAGCTCACGCCCGAAGAGTATGCCCACATGCGCGACCACGCGAAGAACAGCTA
>JAAFHI010000308.1:0-3265 GCA_013298335.1 Actinomycetota bacterium | reverse complement strand
TCACTTCACGCGCGAAATGCGCGACCTGCCGCTCATCGCCGCCGGTCACCATGAAAACCTCGACGGCACCGGCTATCCGTTCGGGCTGAAGGGCGACGAAATCCCGCTCGGCGCGCGGATCATCGCCGTGGCGGACTTTTTCGACGCGCTCACGCACAAGCGGCACTACCGCGAACCGATGCCCATCGAGGAAGTCATGGAACTCATCGACGACTCGACCGGCGCGAAGTTCGATCCGCAGGTCGTCGTCGCCCTCAAGCAGTTTGTCTACAACGAATTCCTTCCGAATCAGAAACGCCGCGCCGAAGCCGACGCCCGCCGCAGTGCCACCAGTGATCCCACGCCTCCGACCATCTCGATGGCCGAACCGGTGTCGTTGAGCTAGCACGGTTCTTGGTTGTGTACGACCAGCGAAAGAGAGTAGCCCACAGCCGGAGCGCTTTGGCGAGGCTGTGGGAAACATATGTGGCCCGCGCTCATTGGGTAATGGAAACGCATTTTCTCCCACAGCCTCGCCAAAGCGCTCCGGCTGTGGGCTATCTTCTTGGGTCGCATACGCGACCAATCCAATCCCGTGCCCCTGTACCAATCTCGCTGGTTTGATTGAGCGCTTTTCGGTCTCCTGAAACCCGACACCCGATACCCGACACCTTTTCCCCTTCCCCGTCACCGCACCTTCGGCACCATCTCCAGCGCCATGGCCACGGCGTGCTTGGGACTGACCACGCCGCGTCCCTGGCGGTCGGGATCGACATTGGCGAGGCGCGAGGCGGTTTCCATCAGGATTTTCTTGACCTGCTGCGGATTCAGCCGGGGATTGACTTCGAGCATCTGGGCCACGATGGAAGCCACGATGGGCGCGGCGAAGGACGTGCCGTCCACGTGTTTGTAGTGGCCTGAAATCACGCTGTGGTTCCTGATCTTCACTTCGACGAGCAGGCGAATCTGGTACGGCTCGTGATTCTTCAGCACGTCGAGTTCGGTGTCCACGCCCTGATTTTCCACGAGAATTTTCTTCAGATCGTGGTCGGACGCCTTCGCCAGCTTCGCGAACAGCCGCGCCTGCCGGGCCGTCGGCGTGCCGGGCAGAATCGGCGCGGCGATCCAGATGCTCGGCGCGACAATTTCGGGTTTCTGCAAGCCGTCGATGGTCGGCCCGTAGCTTGAGTGATACATCCCGTTGTCGTGCGGATCGAGCGTGTTCTTGTCGTCGAAGCCGCCGACGCTGATGACCGACGGCGCGCTCGCGGGCGGCAGCACCGGGTGTTTTTCGTCGTTGCCCGCGTTGCCGATGGCCGTCACCACCACCACGCCCGCCTTGACCAGCCGCTCCGCCGACTGCGAAAGCGGGTCGGTCAGATACGACTCCTCGTAATCCCCGCCGCACGACACGTTGACGATGCGGATGTTGTACTTCTCGCGATGTTCATACACCCAGTCCAGCCCGCGCCGGATGTCGTCGTGGACGATCCGCTTTGAACTGCCGACTTTCACCAGTACCAGTTTTGCGTTCGACGCGATGCCGCGATAGAGCCCGTCGGAGAGATGGCCGTTCCCGGCGCAGACGACCGAGGTCATCATCCCGTGCCAGCTCGAATCGTCGGGCGCGTCGAGTTCGTGGAGATCATCCTTGCCGGTGATGAGGTTGTGGTAGTGAACGATGCGGTTGTTCGGTCTGGTCAGATCGGGATGTTTGTAAAAACCCGAATCGAGAAAGGCGATGGTGATGCCGCGTCCGGTATAGCGCGGACTCGCGCCCAGCCGCAGCGGCGTCGGCAGAATGGTGAACTGCGGCGCGGTTTTCCCCGAGTGCTGGAGATACAGCCCGACCCGCGCCCGCGCCCGCGCGAACCGCTCGACGCAATCGCGGCAGATTTTTTCGCCCGCGTTCCAGCGCGGCACGTTGACCTGCAAAATATCGCGCACGTCGCGGCCCAGTTTCCCCGGAGGAAACAGCAGATTGCTTTCGAGCGCGTAATGACAAACGGAACAAACGAACATCGTACGTGAAAACCCGAACCCCATTCCGACCGTCGCTGCCAGAAACGACCGCCTGTTCACCATCGGCGACCCCGCCCTTCGGTTGTACTCGCCGCTCACCATCATCTCGGCGATCTTGACCGTCGGCGCGGCGATGCGCCCGCGGAATTCGAGGTCGTTGCCGAGCATGTCGATGTCGAGCAGCATCTGCTTGAGATTGCCCGCGATAGTGACTTCCTCGACGGCGAAAGTCAGTTCCCCGTTCTCGATCCACAGCCCCGACGCGCCCCGCGAATAGTCGCCGGTCACGAGGTTGACGCCGAATCCGATGAGTTCCGTCACGTAGAAGCCGTTCTTCACCGACTTGAGAATGTCTCCCGGCGCGTGCGTGCCCGCAACGAGGAAGAAGTTGTTCGCGCCGACCGAGGGCGCGCCCGTCAGGCCGCGACTGGCATTGCCGGTCGTGCGCTGGTTCATCTTGCGCGCGGTGTAGGTCGTGTGGAGATAGCTTTGCAGAACGCCGTTTTCGATGACCGTCGTGCGCCGCGTCGGCACGCCTTCGCCGTCGAAGGGCCGCGAACCGAGCGCGCCCGGAATGCGTCCGTCGTCGATGACCGTAATCGAATCGGCGGCCACCTTTTCGCCGAGTTTGCCGACGAAAAACGACGACTTGCGGAAAATCGCGTCGCCCGAGGCCGCGCCGAAAATTTCGCCGACCAGACTGCGCGCGACTTCGGGCGCAAAGATGATCGGGCAGGTCTGGGTTTTCACGCGGCGTCCGCTGAGTTTGCGGATGGTACGCTCGGCGGCGATGCGTCCGATCTCGTCGGGGGAATCGAGCAGCGAAAGTTTGCGCCGCGTGTCGTACCAGTAATCGCGCTGGAGCTTGCCGTTCTCTTCCGCCACCGGCACGGTCGCGAGCGAAATCGACGCGCCGCGATATTCGCCCGCGAAACCGAGCGAATTGGCAAGAATCGTCCGGCCCGTGCCGGAATCGACGCCGCCGCCTTCGAAGTTGACGATGCGCGTGTCGTACGCCTTGGCGACTTCCTCGGCACGCAGCGCCATCGCGATCTTGTCCGCCGCCGACATCGCGACGACGGCTTCGTCATAGAGGTCGAGGTCGGGAAATTCGGTGGCGAGTTCATCGGCGTCGGGCAGCCCGGCGGTGTCGTCCACCGAAGTTGCCTCGGCGAGCGTGACCGCCGTGCGGACCAGTTCGTCAATGGCCGTGTCGGAAAAATCCGAGGTTGAAACCGAGGACTGGCGTCCGTCGCGCAGCACG
>JAAFHI010000275.1 GCA_013298335.1 Actinomycetota bacterium | reverse complement strand
CTCCCCAGACTCCCCAGACTCCCCAGACTCCCCAGACTCTTTCTTTGGCGCTGTTTCCTTCTTCTTTGCGCTTGGGTCGGTAAAAGGGAAAACACGGCGGGTGTGCCCCGTGTGGACCTGATCCGACCGACAAAGGAGAAGGCTTATGAGCAGCACCTCGATGTACGCATCACCCACCGTGACGAAAATTGTCCTGCGCCATCTCAGTGGTTCGCGGGCCAATCAGGTCGAAGAATTTCCCATCACCCACCTGACGGAACTGGAAATCGGGCGCGATCCCGCCTGCAAGGTTCATTACGACTCGGATCGCGACGATCTGGTGGGCCGTCACCACGCGAAAATTACCATTGAAGGCGGCGAACCCCCGGCGTTCACGCTGTTTGACCTCGGCAGCCGCAACGGGACCTACGTCAACAAGCAGCGGATTTCGGCCCCGGTCCGGGTCTATCCGGGCGACATCGTGCAGTTCGGTCCGGGTGGACCGGAATTCATGTTCGATGTCGAGCCGCACCCGCACACCGAACCGCGTCCGACGCGGATCGCGGGCGAGACTCCTGCCGCTCCGAAGGAAACCCGGGTGCCGACCGGCCCCGCCGCTCCGATGCAGATGGTCCTGCCGGGGGCGGGCGGTCCCCCGACGGCGCCCGCCGGATTTGCCCCGCAAACCGGCTATCCGGCTCCGATGACTGCTCCAGGCGGTTCGGGCATCGGCAAGGCGACCGTCGAACGGATGATCGGCCAGTCGAAAAGCTCCAACCGGATGGCGATGGTCCTGATTTCCGCCTTCATGCTGGTTGTGGTGGCGGGCATCGTCGGGTACCTCGGCTATCTCGGCTACAAGCAGAAACAGCAGGTGGATACCCAGATCGCCACCACGCAGGGAAGCGCCGAAAAGGCGAAACAGCAGGCCGACGCCACGAAATCGGAAGTTGAAAAGCAGCAGGCCGAAGCGCCGCTGACCGCGAGCGCCGTCGCCAACGCCAATTCCGGCGCGGTGGTGTTTTTTGAAGTCGGCTGGAAGCTGATTTTCACCCCGACCGGCCAGCAGGTGTACCAGCGGTACTACAACGGGCTGCCCCTGTTTGTCCGGCTGCCGGACGACACGGTCGAACCCTGGCTGACCACCTCGGCGGACGGCAACCGGCCAATCGGCGGCGAACATTCCGGGACCGGTTTCGTGGTCAGCAACGAAGGGTTCATTCTGACCAACCGGCACGTCGCCGCAACCTGGCGGACGAGTTACCAGTTTGCCGAGCCGCAGGGCTGCGTGTTCGACGTGAAGTCGGGCGCCATCGAAATCCTCCAGGCCATGCCGGAATGGGTCCCGGCGGAAACGAGACAGGCCGGCGGCAAATTCCTTCAGGGCGGTTTTGAAGGCCGCAACGACTACCTCTACGTCACCTTCGTCAACAAAACCCAGCGGATTCAGGGACATATCGCCACCGTTTCCGACCGGCACGACGTCGCGATGGTGAAAATCGACGTCCCCGGACAGGTCAAACCGGTTGAACTTCTGGATACCTACGATTCAATCAAGGTCGGCGAGGAAGTGACCGTTCTTGGTTACCCCGGACTCACCCCGCGCAAATACGGCGTCATCGCCTCGCAGGACGTCTTCAACAAGGAAGCCAAGACCCGCTCGGTCCCGAACATCACCCTCAGCGCGGGCAACATCGGCGCAATTCTGCGCGGCGAAACCAATTCGACGACCGCCGGACGCGACCGGGTGGTCAGTTCGATGGGCGATTCCTACCAGCTCACCATCAATTCGACCGGACCTGGCAACAGCGGCGGTCCGGTGTTCGACAACAAGGGCCGCGTGGTCGCGATCTTCAACGCGGGGTCGCAGCGCGTGACCTATGCCGTCCCGATCCGCTACGGGATGGAACTGATGAACCCGGCCAGCAAGTAGCCCCGCGTCGCGGGGAAGGGGGAAACGGGTTTTTCCACAGCCGTTTCCCCCTTCCACCCGGTTCACGCCGTCCTTCAGAAAGGAGGCTTCCCATGAAATCCGCCGCCGAATTAAAAGTCATTGCCGGGATGGTGAGCGACATCGGATGTCGCCGTGAAATCAACGAGGATTTCGGGTTGTACGAAATTCCCGCCCCCGATTCGCCGAATGCGAAAAAGGGCGTACTGGCGGTCGTGGCCGACGGCATGGGCGGTCACGCCGGAGGGGAAGTCGCGAGCCGGCTGGCGGCGGAAGTGGTGCGGCGGGCCTACTACTCGGCCCCCGCGCCCCCCGGTGAATCGCTCCGGCTCGGGTTTACCGAGGCCAACCGGGTCATCCGCGAGGCGGTACGGCGGTATCCGACCCTCGCCGGAATGGGTACGACCTGCACCGCGCTGGCGATTCTCGACGGCGAGGCGTTTTCCGCCCACGTCGGCGACAGCCGCCTCTATCTGGTTCGCGACGGCGGCATCTATTTAATGACCGAAGACGATTCCGAAGTGATGGACCGCGCCCGGCGGGGCCTTCTGTCCCGCGCCGAGGCCGCGTGCCATCCCGATAAAAACGTGATTTTAAAGGCTTTGGGGACGCATCCGACGGTGCTCCCGGCAATCTGGGAAGCGCCCATCGCGGGACGCGACGGCGATCGGTTCCTGCTCTGTTCGGACGGTCTTCACGATCTGGTCGGCGACGCGGAAATGCTCAACGCGGTGCTTTCACTGCCGACCGAGGAAGCCTGCCGCTCGCTGGTGGAACTCGCCAGATCGCGCGGCGGACACGACAACATCACCGTCGGGGTGCTGTTTCTTTCAAGCGTTTCGGCGAAGTCGAAAAACGTTCGTGAAACGCGGGAAGTGATGGTGGGGTTATGATCGGCAGCATCATCGGAACCTATCGCATACTCGACAAGATCGGGGAAGGCGGCATGGGGACGGTGTATCGCGGCGTGGACGTCATGCTCGACCGCGAAGTCGCCGTCAAGGTGCTGAAACCCGAACTACTGTCGAATCAGCAACTTGTGGAACGTTTCCGGACCGAGGCGGTCCTGCTCGGCAAACTCAGCCATCCGAACATCGCCATCCTCTACGGCTTTCTGCCCGTCGGAAACCAGTTCGCGATGGTCATGGAGTTCCTGCACGGAACGCCCCTCGACCACCTCGTCGAGCAGGGCGGCGCGATGCGGTGCGAACAGGCGATTCCCCTGTTCTGCGGCATCCTTGACGCCATCGGCCACGCCCACCGGAACGGCATCGTCCACCGCGACATCAAGCCCTCCAATATCATCGTTCTGCCCGACGGCACGCCGAAGGTGATGGATTTCGGCATCGCGCGGGCGCTCGGAAGTTCCCACCAGACGCGCGCCGGGGCCATCGTCGGGACGCTTGAATACATGTCGCCGGAGCAGATCAAGGGGCAGGAAACCGACGGACGGAGCGACATCTACTCGCTGGGCATACTGCTCTATGAAATGCTGACCGGTCGCGTGCCGTTCAGCAGCGCCAGCGAGTACGAACTCCTTCAGGCCCACATCAACACGCCGCCGCCGACACCGCGCCTGTTCGGGCCGCACATCCCGGAACCGCTCGCGCAGGCGGTCATGCGCGCGCTCGCGAAGGACCCGAACCAGCGGTACCAGACCGCCGAGGACTTCCATGCGGCCCTGACGACGATTCCGCTCGCCGCCTCGATGGTGTCGCCCACCCCGAACTGCGGTTTCGGAATTTTCCCGGCGGTTTCGGCGATGACGGCGGCGGCGAATCAGGCGCCCCCGCCGGTGACCCGACTGGCGGGTGTTTCGTCTCCCGGAATGCCGCCGCCTTCGCCTCAATTTTCACAGTACCAGCCGGCCCCGGTTTCCCAGCCTGAATATCAGTGGCCGGCCCCGCCCGCGCCTGAGCGTGGCAAGGGCGTGTTGAAAGTGGCCGTCGGAGCGGTCGCGGCGCTGGCGTTTCTGCTTTTCATCGGGGCCATCGTCGGTTTCATCTGGGTGAATCGCTCCGATCCGTCCCAGCCGACCGCGCCGGGCAGCGCGTCGCAACCGGCCCCAAAAGTCGAGCCAAAGGTCGAGCCAAAGCCCGCGCCGCAAACGCCGACCCCGGCCCCAAAGAAAATGGAAGAACCGCTGGAACCGACCCAGCCGAATTTCCCGACCGCCGAGCCCGATTCCGGAACCACCGCGCCGCCGCCGCCCCCGTCACCGGGCGGACAGTCGCCGAACACCCCGCCCGCGAAGCCCCAGCCGCCGAATGAAAACGGAAAGGATGCTTCAAAGGCCGGACCGACCGGCAAGGAAAAGGTCGCCAAAGCCGGACCGACTCGGAAACCGGGTTCGGACAATGTCGCCAAGGCCAGGGAAAAAAAACGGAAGGAAGCACTCAAAGCATTGGATCAGTGAGTTTTAAGGGATTCTTCCCGGTAAGGAGGGGAGCGTCATGACACGAAAAATACTGTTTTCGCACATTTCGATGGTTCTGCTGATGTTCGCGGTCGCCGGGTTCGGCTGGACCGCCGTCCCGCTCGCGGGCACGGTTGCCGCGCAGTCGGAAAGCCGCCCTTCGCGGCCCATTCGCCGGACCGGCGTGCTGGCGGCGCTGAAGGTCAACGGGTTGTCAACTTCCGAGTTCATCGGCGAAATCGAGCGGCGCGGGGTGGATTTTCGAATGACCGCCCAGGACGAACAGGAATTCATCGGCGCGGGCGCGCGCCCCGAAATCATTGCCGCCATTCGCGCCAACTACCGTGGCGGAGGAACGACACCCTCCAATTCCAATGGAAAAGGCAAAAACGGCGGGCGCGAACCGCTGGAAAACGTCGGCGGCTTCAAGAACAAGGCGAATCGCGGCCCCGATTACGACGAACTGTTCGATCAGGGCGTCGAGGCGCTGAAGAATCGCGACGCCAATCTGGCCCTCAACCGGTTCACGACCGCCACCGGCATTCGGCCTTCCGACCCGAAAGCCTTCGCGATGCTCGGCTACACCCACCTTTACGTCACGGGGAATCTCCCCGAAGCCGAACGCAACATGGCCCAGGCGATCACCCTCGGCGGCGGGGCCGTGTTTCGGGTGTTTCACGACCATGACGGCGTCTTCGGGAATTTCTGCGAAGGATCGCTGTTCGTCTCCCGGACCGAGGTCACGTTCCGCGCCGACAACGGCCAGCACACCTTCGCTGCCCAGCGACCGGCCATCAAGGAACTGAAGATCAACGGATTCGTGGGGTCGGAACACGGTGCGTTCCACATCAAGGTGCGGCTCGAAAAGAACCAGGAGAAGAACTACAACTTCGCGCCGCTGACCCGGCAGCGGGCCGAATCGGACCTGGTCGTCCGACTCTACCGGAGTTTTTAACGCGGAGGTGGGTATGTCGCGACGTCATCTTTATCTGTTCCTGTCGGTCTTCACCGTGTTTGCCCTGCTTGAAATGTGTTCGAACGGCGGCATCGTCCGTTCGAACACCGGCCTGACCGCGGTCCAGACCGACACCCGGCCCGATCCGACCCGCGATTGGGTCGTGTTTTCCCGCACGAATGCTTCCGGGAAACCGTGGCTCTGGGCGTTGCCCGGCGTCGGCGTGCAACCGGTCCGACTTTCCGAAGGCAGCCTCCCGGCCCGGAGTCCGGCGGGAGACCAGGTCGCGTTCTGCCGCGACTTCGGCGATGAGGGTTCGACC
>JAAFHI010000546.1 GCA_013298335.1 Actinomycetota bacterium | reverse complement strand
GGCCGGAAGTCCAAAGTTGGCAAACTCGTTACTTGCGCCGGAAGCAACAAACTGAACGTTTCCGTTCGTGCTGGCGCTGATGGTCTGTCCGGCCGTGACCGGCGTGCCGTAGACCGAGAACGCGAATGGCGTCACGATCGTCGCCACCGCATCGTCAACGCTCGTGCCCGGAACGAGGGTGCCGCCGGCGGGAATCGTCGCGCCGGTCGCCGAGGCGAACTGGTAGTTGATGCCGTCGCTGCCCGCCGTGACCGGCAGGGTGAAGGGGAGGGACGCGGAACCGCCCGCGTAGGTGACGTTCAACGTGAGATTGATGGTCGTTCCGCAGGCGACCGTGTTGGCGGTCGAAATCTGGAACGGCGTGGTGTTGGTGACGGATGCGCCGCCCGCGATGTTGCCATAGGCGGACGTCGGCTGCGTGACGGTCACGCCGGGCGTGGTGGTTGAAAGCGTCGCGGAAACGCCGGTCGCGGTCCCGGAAACGCCGTCGAGGTTGATGTTGAGCAGGTTGCAGTCGTTGACCTCGATGGTCCCGGTCGTGACGGTTCGTGTCCCGAGATCGATATCGGTAAGCGTGCCCGCCGTGGCGAAGGGAATCCGCGCCGAGCGGACGTTCTGGTTCTTGCGGTTTGCGCCCGTGAAGGTCGAGTTGTCGCGCTGGTCGTTGAAGGTCACGTAGGCGGCGGTATTGTCCGCGACCGACATGTCGTAGTCACCCGCGTAGGTTGCGTTGATCACCGGATCGACGCCGAATACGGCGGGCGAGCCGTCGGCGATGCGGAATTCCGAGCCGAACGTCACCGTTCCGCCCGAAATCGTGGCCGTGCGGCCCCAGTATTCGATCAGCCCCGTGTTGCTCGCCGCGCGGCGGCGGTCATACCACGAGGAAAAGAGCCGCGTGCCGTCCGGCGACACGCAGATGGTCGGGAAGAACTGCGCCCGGACCGTTGCGTCGGCGTTGATCTGAACCGGTGCGGCCCACGTCGCGCCGCCGTCGGTGGACTGCGCCATGAACACGTTGCCCTGGTCCGCGCCCGCCGGATCGTCGTTGTAGACGGCGTAGAGATTCCCGCTGACCGGGTTCACCGCGACCTGCGGGAAAGAGTTTGAACGGAAATCGAGGCCGAGGCTGCCGTTCGTACCCGTTCCGACCAGCGTTGCCACCGTCACGCCCGCGGCGAAGGTCAATCCGCCGTCGGTGGATTTCCGCATGGTGATGGTCCGGGGCGTCCCGGAATTGTAGTAGAAGAAGTAGACCGAGTGGTCCGTTCCGACCGTCACGAACGCGCCCTGTCCGGCGGGCAGCGCCGTGCCGGAATCCGTTCCGGTCAACTGGATCGGCGTGCTGAAGGTGCTGCCGTTGTCCGTTGAGCGGGAGAACCAGCAACCGCCCTTTGCGGCGGGGGAGCCGCCCGTTCCGGGAAACAGGCGCGACACGACATAGACGTTGCCGTTGCCCGTTCCCGCGAAGTTGTCAACCGTGACCCATTCCTTGTCCCAGAAATCGGCCGCAAGGCCGAAATTCATGGCGTTGACCGGCGCGGCGAAGGTCGCGCCGTTGTCGTCCGAGCGGAAGGTCGCGATTCCGACGCCGGAGAACTGAAGCGTCGTCAGGTAGACCCGTCCGGTCGTCTGGTTGACGGCCAGAATCGGGTCGCCCGCGTCGCCATTGGCGGTGTCCGGCAGTCGTCCCCGGTCGGTCCAACTGGTCGCGCTGTTGGCCGAAGTCGAAAAACCCGTGAAGTGATTGTTCGGGGTTCCAAGGTTTGAGCCCGAATCGTTGAAGGACGCGATGACGTTGTTGCCGCTGCCGAGCGCGATGGTGGTTTCGCTCTGGGTGTCCTGCGCGGTGGTGTCGGCGGTCGGGTCGTTGACCAGCGGGTTGGCGTAGGCCGATTTCGGCGTCGGCGCCGATTTGGCCGTCGGGTCGCCGTTTTCAAGACCCGTCGCCGACTCGAATTTGGTGTAATTCCGTTCGTATTTGCGCTCCAGCAGGTTCCGCGCCGCGCTCGACATTTCTTCGAGCGTGGCCGGGTCCTGGGATTGGGAATACCCGGACACATCCTTGTTCTGAACCGGGGCGCGACCCTTTCGGTCGGCCTGAGCCTGAACGCTCGTGCGGGTCGAAAACACGGTAAAACCCGTGCAGACCGCCAGCAGACAGACCAGCGTCAGAAGGGGGCGCCACAACCCGGCGCGCACGGGCCTGCCGGGGGGTGACTTCAAAGTGGAATTTTTCATATTGAATGGCTCCTTTTGGCGTGTGAAACACCCTTCACGAGCATCGGGATGACGATTCTGAAAAACATCGGCACCCGCAGTGTCCGCATCGGGACGAAAACGGCCGGGTTTCGAAAGAAAACGGGAAATCCGGCACGGGACGGAATAGGTTCAGGACAACCCGGACACGACCGGGTCATTGTTTCGAAACCGCAAACCAAGGTTGAATTGCGCGGCGCACCCCGCTTCACGGAGGCATCCACGTCATGTTCAGATTCTGCTTCGGCGGCCTGCTGGCCCTTTCGCTCTGGACGGTTGCGACGGCGGTGACGCCATCGAACGTCCCGTCTGTTCCATCACGGGAATTTCTGCCGCTGCGCGTCGGTCTGCGCTGGGAGTACGGCCTGGCCGCCCGTCCGCCCGCCGTGGCGGTCATCGCCGTCACCGAATCCGCGATGGTGGCCGGAAAACCCTGGTTTCATCTCGTCGGCTCCCCCGGCGGCGACCTCTGGGTCCGCGCCGACGGGCCGGTTGTTCGGGCCCGCCCGACACTCGACGGAGCGGAAGGCGTGCTGTACGACTTTGCTTCGTCCAGCTCCTACCCGGACCTGCTCGGACGCGAAAAACGAAACGTTTCGCCGCGCGTTGCCTACACGGGACCGAGCGGCGCGATCCCGGACGCGCTCGTGATTCAATACCCGGAGGCCTTTCAAAACGGCGTCACCGAGGAGACCTTTGCTCCCGGCATCGGTCTCGTTCGCTGGCGGGCGGCGCGCGGTCCGGCGGTCATGACCTACGATCTGCTGACGCGCCCCGCCGCTCCGTCCGACAGCGGAAAGACTGGTCGGCGCGGGCGGCGGCGGTCACACGGATGAATATTTTTCCGGTCGAGGGCGTATTTTTGATGTTCTATTGCCACGCTACTTCAGAAATACCGCGGACACATTAAAAAAGTGAAGAAACATACAAAAAGAACGTCCGACTCGGTTTGTACGGGATTTGGCGCATTGTGTGGCTCAGTTTTGGGGCTTGCGGGGTGAATCCGCCGCTGAAATCGGGGTTTGAATGTCGGTTCTCGACGGCCAACCGTCATCCTGAAGGGATGCACAGATTGTAGCCGGTGGTCAGGCGAATGCCGGAGGTATCGCCGCCACCACCGGTACACGTTCCCCAAAGATCAATCGCGTCCCGGAGGGACGCGCAGAAAAAAACGGGGGGACGCCATCGCCGTTCTTTCTCCGCGTTGGACGCGAAATCTTTTTCTCCTGCCGATTCCGGTGGTGGCGGCGACGCCTCCGGCGTGCGCCTGACCACCGGCTACATTCTCGGCATCCCGCCGGGATGCCTTCAAGACGACCCGCGCGGAGATTCGAACGGCCCGGGCATTCGTTCGCACGTCCCGTGGGGAGATTCCGGCCCGGAAATTCGGGTTTGAATGTCGGTTCTCGACGGCCAACCGTCATCCTGAAGGGATGCACAGATTGTAGCCGGTGGTCAGGCGAATGCCGGAGGTATCGCCGCCACCACCGGTACACGTTCCCCAAAGATCAATC
>JAAFHI010000883.1 GCA_013298335.1 Actinomycetota bacterium | reverse complement strand
AGACATTTTGTTTTCCTTTTAACCGGTGTCCGTAGCCCGACCGTGAGGGAGAGCGCGGCTTACGCTCTCCCTCACGGTCGGGCTACGGACACTGTGTTGCGATGGAGTTTTCCTATGTCCGAAGACATCACCTATCTCGAACTCTCCGAAGCCAATTCCCACAAATTCTACGAAGTCAAAGTCGCGGGCACGCAGGTCACGATTCGATATGGCCGCATCGGCGACGCCGGGCAGTCGTCAAGCTCGAATTTTCCCACGCCCGAGAAGGCCACGGCGGAAGCCGCCAAGAAAATCAACGAGAAGATCAAGAAGGGCTATGAACGCGCCGTTCAGGGCGTCCGCCAGAAGCGGTCGGTGACCCGCCGGACGGCCATGTTCGACAGTTACGCCAACGCGGCCCCCGCTCCCGCGCGCGGCGCGTCACGCGGGACCCCCGCGCCGCCGGTCAACCGCGCGCCCATCGTCTGGAACTTCGATTCCGGGTCCTGCGCCTTCGGCATTTTCGTGGATGAACATCGGTGCTGGGTCGGCAACGAGAACGGCGTCATCTTCGCGTTGAATCACGACGGCACGGTTCACGCAAAGTACAAGTTGCCTGAAGGCGTGAAGTGCATCGTCGCCGACGGCGACTGGCTCTACGCCGGATGCGATGACGGAAACGTCTACGATCTGAGCGGCAAGACGCCGCGCGCGGCCTACCGCATCGACGACAACGTGGATATTTACTGGCTCGACATCAGCGACGGTATCCTCGCCGTTTCCGATGAAAAGGGAAACGTCACGGTCATCAATCATGAGGACGAGTCCCAGTGGACCAAGCGAAGCACAGGCAACCGCGGCTGGATGGTGCGATGCGACGAAATCGGCGTCTATCACGGCCACTCGGCGGGCGTCACGATGTATGACTGGGAGGACGGCGCGGTCATCTGGCATCGCGACTCGCAGGGCGACGTGCTCTTCGGCTGGCAGGAAGAGGCGATGATCTACGCCTGCACTTCTCATCGGGTGGTTCACGCTTTTTCGAAAAAGGGCGACGTCGGCCCGACGTACCAGTGCGATGGCGCGGTCTTTTCCTGCGCGACCTCGCCCGACGGCAAGCTGATTTTCGCGGGCGACATCAACGGCGCGGTCTACTGCTTCGCCGAAAGCGGCGAGCGGCTGTGGAAGCTGACGACCGGCTGCGGACAGGCGCTTTCCATGCAGTATTTTCAGGAAAAACTCTACATCGTGACCCGCAACGGCTCGCTCGCCTGCATCGACGCTTCCGAAACGGCGATCACCGCCGCCGGACAGGGGACGATCCCGAAAGCGGTCGCCATCACCGCGCCGAAAATGACCGAGGCCACGGTCGCGGCGACCGTCGAAACGACGTCGGATGCCTCGACCGGCGTGCTGGTCGAGTGCTACCGCGAGGGAAGCGAACTGCGGGTGCGCGTGCTGTCGGAAGGATTCAACCAGACGTGGCACTGCCAGTTTCCGAAGGACCTGCGCGAAGCCGGAGCGCGGTTCATGGTGGATGAAGTCCGCGAATCCTCGCGCGGCGGCTTCTATCGTGTACGGGGCAACATCCGGCGATTGGTTTAGGGAAAGTATGAAACGGCAGCCTGACCGTAAGGGAGGGCTGTCGGTTGCCAACACACTCGCTGGGTTAAAGGCGCATTTGCCATGAAACTCGTCAAACAGGTGGTTCTGTTCTATCGCGAAGGGTCGTCCGACAAGGTCTACGAGGTTGACCTGTGCGAAGTCGGCGCGGGACGCTACGTCGTCAATTTCCGCTACGGACGGCGCGGTTCGGTGTTGAAGGAAGGCACCAAACACGTCACGCCGGTCGCGCTCGCGGCGGCGCAGCGCGAGTTCGACGACCTCGTCGAATCCAAGCGCAAGAAGGGCTATCAGGAAATCGCCGATCCGGTCGCGCCGCCGCCGCGTACCACTGCGACGAAGAAAACGAAAACGACCGATGTCGCCGGTCGTGACGCCGTGATTCTGCAACGTCTGAACGAGGCCGCCGGGAGTTCGAGCGGGTTCATCGCGCGTTTTCTGGGCGGCACCGCCAAGCCGAAATGGCCGCTCGAACGGGTCATCTGGCGCGCGGGTGAACTGAAACTGACCGCCGCCGCTGAACCGCTCGTGAAACTCATTGGCAGCGGGGAAGCGCTGCGCGATTACTGCATCGCGTGGGCGCTCGGGCGCTGCGGAAACGAGAAGAGCATTTCGGCGCTCGGGCGATTGTACGGTTCATCTACAACGCCCGACTTCGTCCGCCGGATTGCCTGCGAAGCATTGTTGAAACTGTCGGATGACGCGGTCCGGGCCGAGTTCAAACTGGACATGCGCGCGCAACTGCCGCCGTCGCTGCGCGAAGCACTTGAAAGCGCGCCCGACACCTTCGCCGAAGCCTTTCGAAAATACCTCGCACTCGAAGAAGCCTCGCGCTTTCCGGTGCTCGACCTGCTCTACGTCATCGAGGACGCCCGCATTCGCCCCGTTTTACTGGAGTTTGCGCGAACGGCCCCGTTC
>JAAFHI010000888.1 GCA_013298335.1 Actinomycetota bacterium | reverse complement strand
GCGCCCTCCGGCGTCGAGCAGCCGGAAGGATTTCTCGGCGGCACCGGCTACGACCGGCGCTTCATCGAAGCCGGTCCGGACGGTCGGGGAATCCCGGAACAGATCGCTCGCCACCTCGACGCGGATCGGCGCGAGCGTCACGAAGCGTCGGTCCCGGATAAAACTTTCCAGTACCGAGGTCACGATTTCGATGAGGCCGGTGCGACCGGGATCGCCGAGTTCCGAATGCAGTTGAAAGGGAAGGACCAGCGTCACGGCGTGGGGGGCGACGCGGCGACCGTCTTCCGCGCGGTGGGCTTCCTCGACGGCACGCTGGGCCATCGAGGAGAGTTTCAGTCCGAGCTGGCGCAGGCCGTCGTTTCCCATTTTGGCGTCGAGCGTGCCGCCGAGCTTTTCGAGTACCCGCCGAATCAGTGCGTCCATCGGATCGCCTCCGGTGTGAATGGTTGATACCTGTTCATCCGCCGTTCGGACAGGGCGAACGGCGGATGAAGCGTTAAAAGGCGTCATCGTACTGCTGGTGAATGGGTAAGCGCACCGGCGGCTCCCGTTTGGCGAACAGCCAGACCAGAATCGCCCCGACCGCGAACCCGCCGATGTGCGCCCACCAGGCCGTGCCGCCAGTCTGGGCGGTCTTGACGCTCAGGCTGGCCACTCCGGAAATGAAGTTCTGGACAATCCAGATTCCCAGAAACAGAAACGCCGGAATTTCGATGGTCGTGATGAAGATAAAGATCGGAACGAGCACCAGCACCCGCGCTTTCGGGTAGAGCGTGATATAGGCCCCGAGGACGCCCGCGATGGCCCCGCTCGCGCCGAGGCTCGGCACCGCGCTGCGCGGGTCGGCGAGAATGTGGGCCAGGGAAGCCGTCAATCCGCACAAAATATAGAAAATGAAGAACTTGATGTGGCCCATCCGGTCCTCGACGTTATCGCCGAAAATCCACAGATAGAGCATGTTTCCGATGATGTGCAGCCAGCCGCCGTGGAGAAACATTGAGGTGAAGAGCGGCACGGCCACGTCGGCCAGCCCGATCTGGCCCGGATAGCGCGGGTTGAGGAACAGGCGGTATTCGACCGGCTGGACGGCGAAATGGAGAAAAAATTCGTTCAACTGGCGCTGGCTCAGGCTCAGTTCGAACAGGAACGCCACCACGTTGACGACGATGAGCGCGATGGTGACGAAGGGAAAGGTTCTCGACGGAACGTTGTCTCGCAGCGGAATCATGACCGTTCACCTCATACGAGAAATCCGAATTCGACTGTACCACGGGGTGAGAAAAGGGCGGAACGAACCGTGGTCCGTCCCGCCCAGACTTCAATGACCGCCGCGGGTTACTTCACCGGGACGACGAGGAAGGTGGTTGCGCCACCGCGGTTGACCAGCAGCAGAACTTCGTCCTGACGGCTCTGTTTGACGGTGGAATCGAATTCCGCCGTGGTTGAAACCGGCTTCTTGTTGACCTGAAGGATGACGTCGTCGCGTTGCAGGCCCGCTTCCTCGGCGGCGCTGCCCGGTCTGACGCCCCGTACCACGACGCCGCTCGGCAGATTCAGCCGGCTGCGGAGTTGCGGCGAGAGGTCACCGACAACGACCCCGTCGAGCGATCCGCCGGCGGTCGGGTTCGGTTCTTCGCCGGGCGTATCGTCGTCGTTCGCGGCAATCGCCTTTTCGATCGGCAGTTCTTCAAGTTTCGCCGTCAGGTCGCGGGTCGCGCCTTCCCGAACCACTTTCATCGCCACCGATGTTCCGGGGGCCATTTCGGCGATGGACAGTCGAAGGGTACGGACTTCGGCGACCGGCTGGCCGTTGAGTTCGACGATCACGTCGCCAGGCTGGAACCCGGCTCTCGACGCCGGGCTTTCCGGCTGGACGCTCGCCACGACCGCGCCGCGGTTGTCCTTCAGTTGCAGGGCTTTCACAAGTTTCGGATCGATGTCCTGAAGCGACAGCCCGAGGTAGCCGCGAATCACCCGGCCATTCTTGATGAGCTGGTTCATGACCGATTTGACCATGTTGACCGGGACGGCGAAGCCGATGCCCTGGTTTCCGCCCTGATTTCCGCGCGAAAGAATGGCGGTGTTGATGCCGACCAGTTCGCCGCGGGTATTGACCAGCGCGCCGCCGGAATTGCCGGGGTTGATGGCGGCGTCGGTCTGAATGAAATCTTCGTAGTCCTCGATGCGCAGGTTGCCGCGTCCCTTGGCGCTCACGATGCCGAGCGTGACGGTCTGGCCCAGCCCGAACGGATTGCCGATGGCGAGGGCGAAGTCACCGACCTGGACTTTCGAGGAATCGCCGAACGTCAGCGAGGGAAGGCCCTTCTCCTCGACCTTCAGTACCGCGATGTCGGTTTTCGGGTCGGTCCCGACCAGTTTCGCCTTCATTTCGCGCTTGTCGGAAAACGTGATCCGGATATCGGTCGCGCCTTCGATGACGTGGTTGTTGGTCAGAATGTAGCCCTCGGGGCTGACGACCACGCCGGAGCCGAGGCTGTTTTC
>JAAFHI010001068.1 GCA_013298335.1 Actinomycetota bacterium | reverse complement strand
CCCTGAAGCGTCGAGTAGGTGTTGAAGGGGCCGCCCACATTGGAGCAGGAACCCATCGAGATGACCCATTTCGGGTCGGGCATCTGTTCGTAGACCCGGCGGACGACCGGGGCCATCTTGAGCGTGACCGTTCCGGCCACGATGATGAGGTCGGCCTGACGCGGGCTCGGACGGAACACGCCCGCGCCGAACCGGTCGAGGTCGTAGCGCGACGCGCCGGTTGCCATCATCTCGATGGCGCAACAGGCCAGTCCGAACGTCATGGGCCAGAGCGCCGATTTGCGCGCCCAGTTGAAAATGTAGTCCACCGAGGAAAGAACCAGTCCCGGTGCTTCTTCCTGCATCGCCATTGTCGTACCTTTCGGATTGAAACTTTTCCGAGGGAGCGTCAGGAGGGAAAGGGGGTTATTCATCCCTCATCCTTCATCCCTCATCCTTTTCCGCTTACACCCAGTCGAGCGCGCCCTTGCGCCAGGCGTAGTAGTACCCGACGACCAGTACGCCGATGAAGACCAGCACTTCGATCAGGCCGAAAATCGCCAACTGGTCATAGATCACCGCCCACGGAAACAGAAAGATGGTTTCCACGTCGAAGACCAGAAACAGCATGGCGATGATGTAGTACCGGATGGAAATGCGTTCGCGGGCGTCGCTCACCGGATCGACACCGCACTCGTACGACATCATTTTTTCGCGGGTCATGACCGTCCGGCGAACGAATTTGCCGACCGTCAGCGCTCCGATGGGAATCGCCAGCGAAATGGCGAAGAGGAGCGCAATCGGAATGTAGCCCATGATCGGGCCGCGGGTCGGCGCGTCGGCGACTTGCTGGAGCAGAAAGAGTGTGGTTGCAAACATAGCCCGCCCAAGATGCTCAAGAAGTGGCCGGACTGTCGGTGACGAACCGCACCCTTTACGGAAAAGCCGGTCGCGGACGGTCCGGAATGAAAAGGCGACGGGCGGCGAACGTGACGCCGCCGCCCGTCGTCGAATACGGAAATTCCGAGACGAAAGCCTCTGTTTACTTGGTCTTGGCGGCGCCCTTGCCCTTGGCCCCGGTCAGACGCGTATCCTTCTCGCGGATACGGGCCGCCTTGCCGCGCAGGGCGCGGAGGTAGTAGAGCTTGGCGCGGCGGACGCGGCCACGGCGGATGACTTCGATCTTGTCCACCACCGTCGCGTGAATCGGGAAGATGCGCTCGACGCCGATACCGAAGCTCACCTTGCGGACCGTGATCGTTTCACGGACGCCGCTGTGCTTGCGGGCGATGACCACGCCTTCGAAAATCTGGATGCGCTCTTTTTCGCCTTCCTTGATCTTCACGTGAACCTTCACGGAGTCACCCGCGATGAAGTTCGGAACGGTGCGCAGTTGCGCATTTTCGATTTCGGCAATGATCGGTTTCAACTGGGTCACAATACACCTCGCTTCGGTCTTCGTCCGTCGGCCATCGCCGACGTCACTGAATTTCACTTCCGAGCGTTACCGCTCGATTTCCTTCAACAACTTTTGATCCGTTTCGTCCAGCCGGTCGCGGTTCGCGAGCAGATCGGGACGGTACTTCAGGGTTTTTTCGAGCGCCGCCCGCCGTCGCCACCGGTCGACTTCGGCGTGGTGGCCGGTCAGGAGCACCGGCGGCACATCGAGGCCGCGATAACTCGCCGGGCGCGTATAAACCGGGTAATCCAGCCGGCCCGCGCTGAACGATTCGTTGACCGCCGAGGTCGCGCTGCCCAGTACGCCGGGGAGCAGCCGGGTCACGGCGTCCATCACCACGGTCGCCGCCGGTTCGCCGCCCGAGAGGACGTAATCCCCGATGGAAAGCTCGTCGGTCGCGACATTTTGCGCGACCCGTTCGTCGATGCCCTCGTAGCGTCCGCAGATCAGGACCACCTGCGCCTTGCCGCTCAGCCGAACTGCTTCGGCCTGCGAAAAGGGACGGCCCTGGGGCGTCAGCACCACCACGGAAACGGTTTCCGCCGGGTCGGCGTCGGCGGTTTCCCGCGCGCCGATGGGCTGGTACGTGCGGCCATGCGTCAATGCTTCGACGGCCCGGAACAGCG
>JAAFHI010001091.1 GCA_013298335.1 Actinomycetota bacterium | reverse complement strand
AATCCGGTGGCAGGCAGGGCGGACCTCGGAAACCGAAGACTTCGCTCAACGATACGCCGTGCCATGCCGTCGGCCTATTGTGCAGCTGAGAGTATCGAATGCGATTCCAGAACGAAATCACGTCTTCATCAACGTCGCGCCCTCGCCGTTGCGCAGCGTGATCGTACGGATGATCGGACCGAGGGTGCCGTCGGCGTTCAACAACCGGTAGTTGCTGTTCAACTGGTGTGTGGTGGCGGTGAGGTCGTCCGTGGTGCCGGTGCCGCCGCCGGAGGCGAACGACCGCGGTTTGAACAGCACGAGCGCTTTGCCATACTCGCGGCCGTAAATCTTGTATGTCAGGCCGCTGTTTTGCGGGTCGGTGCCGGTCGCCCATACGCTCATCGCGCCGGCGGGTTGGCCGACATCCACGGTCGCGGCCGGAACGAAGACGTTTTCCCACGGCGCGGCCGGGTTGCGAGTCGGTCGTCGCGCGACCGTCGGGGAAACTGTCGATAATCAGATACGGCGATGGCACGTCGGAGGCGAGCCGCTGCTGAACAAGATCGGCGATGTTCTCCAGGCCGGCCCAGTTCACCGAGTTGGGCCGCAGAGCGAATTCCTCGAACGCGGCAGAACTCGCGGCGGCCAGGGCGTTCGCTTCCGTGACCGAGCCGGCCGTGTTGACAATCGTCCACTTCGGGGCCACCCGCCGCGTGACGTTTTCCGTCATGGCGGCCAAGTCCTCAGTGAAACTCACCACCGATTCGCGCACTGGTGTTCCTTCAAACGGCAGCCGGCCGTGAGAGTTGTCCAGGAACAACCCGTCCGCGAGCGGGTTGGCGATCAGCATTCGCTCGTGGAAGTCCGCCGCCCAGGTTCGCACGGCCGCCGAACTCGGATTCGTGACGAAGCGCATCTGCCCGTAGAACGGGTAGAACAACCGCGATTCGTACTCGAAGCGGGCGTCGAACCCCGCGCGACGGCTGGCGTACTCGGCCTCGTTCAGGTAGCCGTCGCGGTCCTTGTCGGCGGCCGAATCGAAGGCCGGTATGGTGCCGGTGGTGCCGCCGTTCGCGCCGACGTAATCGCGGCCGAAAAGTGTCTTGATGATCGGCGCGGTCGTCGCGGTCGTCGCCGTGGGGCGGAATCGGATCTGCAACAGGTGTTGCGTACCGCCGGGTTGCCGCGCCGCGACCCAGTCCGCCGGTGAGTCGAACGTGATCTGGCCATCGCGCCGGAAACCGCCGGTACCGTCGGCCAGAATGGTTAGCGACTTCCACGCGGTCGGGTTGCCGGCCGCATCCACCGTAGAAACGTATTCAAACACACCGGAGTGATCGCCGGATGCCGCGCGGTTCAGCGTGACGTTCAATTCGCGGAACTTGTCCGGGTAGCCGATAGTCATGGCGGAGTTGACTGTCACCCCGTTGCCCCAGGCTCCGCGCGCCGGACCCGTCACGTCCGTGACGGTGGCCCCGTTCACGAGGCTCACGTTCCAGAACCGCGTGACGGGAATCGACGACGGGCTACCGCCACTGAAGGCCGTTGGCTGCGTGACGTGGTAAAACGCCGCTTCTCGGGCGATCCGATTCGCGTCCGCATAAGCGAGCCAGTCCGTCAGTAACTGGCCGTATACGTTCGAGAGGTTGGAATAGATAATCTTCGGCGTGTCGGGCGCGGCCGATTCGAGCGCGGGCAGGTACTTCTCGTTCGGGACGATCAAATCCAGGCTGCTCGCGGCCAACTGGCGCTCGTAGCTGCCCATCGGATTGCCGTCGTAAGCCAGCTGTGCGAGGCGGATGTGGGAATACTTCTGGGGGGCAGTCGGTCGCGGCGGCTTGCTGGCCCCGCTCACGTTATTCACATTGAAAGTCAGGTCCGAATTACTCACGTTGCCGTTGGTGTCGATCGCGCGAACGGAAACAACGTGCTGGCCGTTCGTGAATCGAGTCGTGTCCCACTCCCACGACGTGTCGGACGTGTCGAACGCGGCTCGCAGTATTCCATCGACGC
>JAAFHI010000123.1 GCA_013298335.1 Actinomycetota bacterium | reverse complement strand
CGGTTCGATGTAGGGCGTCCGGCAGGGAAGTCCGTCGGCCTCGCCGGTCAGGGCTTCCAGCGTCCGCAGGTGATCCTCGTTGACCTCGGTCAGTTCGCAGGCGTGGAGGGCCTGCTGGTAGCACTCGCCGATGAGCGCCACGTCGCGTTCGTAGCCGTAAACGTTGTCGGACGAGCTTGGCGCGCGTTCGGGCGATCCGCCCGGCTCCGGTTTGCTTTCCTCCGACCGCCGGATGCGTTCTTCCACGATGCGGCTGAAATCGCCCGCCGTTTTGCCCGCGCGCTGGATTTCGCCGATTAAATCGGCCACCGAGGCGACGCAGCCACTGGAAACCGCGAGCGTGCCGAAGTGCGGGATTTTATTTTCCCGCGAGAGCCGGGCCATGACCTGCGCGAGCAGCGGACGCTGGAGCGGACGGGTGTCCACGTCGATCCGCTCGCGTTTCGGCATCGGGCGCCACTGGTCGCCGTCCTTCACGAGCGCGGATTTCAGGGTCTGGCTGATAAACCCGTTGAAGAGGTGGAGCGGCAGCGGACCGAGCGTGCCCCGGATGTCTTCGCCGTCGATGAGCCGGCTGTAGACGTCGAGCATCAGCGACCGCGACGCCGCAAGGTAGAGCAGTTCCTGGCTGCGACCCTCCCGCAGCAGGGCGCGGCACCGCTCGATGAGCATTTCCCGTTGGCGTCCGAGGACCGGACCGAGCCAGATTTCGCGTGTCACGTCCATTGTTCCGAGCCAGGTTCCCTTTTTCCTTCGCGGCTACTCCTCCAGCGTCGTCTCCCGGAACACGCTCGCCGTCTGGCGGATTTTGTGTTTGTCGAGGAGGTGGCGGAGGCTCCGGACCGACATGCCGAGCAGTTCGGCGGCCTTGGTCTGGTTGCCGCGGGTGCGCCGCAGGGCCTGGAGAATATAGGACTTCTCGATTTCGGTCAGGAAGTTCTCCAGATTGATGCCGTGGTCGGGAAGGTCGAAGGCGGAGGCGATTTTGGTCGGATCGTACTTGAGGATGCTCTCCGGCAGCCGTTCGGGCCGGATTTCGCTGGTCGGTTCGAGGGCGGCGGCGCGCTCGATGAGGTTTTCGAGTTCCCGGACATTGCCCGGAAAGTCATAGTTTTCAAGGTACTTGAGGGCTTCCTCGCTGATGCCGGTGAGGGGAATGGGCCGCATCGCGCCGTACTTCACCAGAAAATGGTTGGCGAGTTCGCGAATGTCCTCGCGGCGTTCCCGCAGCGGCGGAACGTTGATCGGAATCACGTTGACCCGGAAGTAGAGGTCCTTGCGGAACGTGCCGTCGTCCACCATGCGCGAGAGGTCGCGGTTGGTCGCCGCCACGACGCGCGAGTCGACCGGGATTTCCTCCGTGCCGCCGACCCGCCGGATGGACCGTTCCTGAAGCACCCGCAGCAGTTTGACCTGCATGCTGAGACTCATTTCGCCGATTTCGTCCAGAAAGATCGTGCCGCCGTGCGAGGCTTCGAACAGCCCCTTCTTGTTGGCCCCCGCGCCGGTGAACGCGCCCTTCATATAGCCGAACAGTTCGGATTCGAGGAGGGTTTCCGTGAATGCCCCGCAATTAATTGAAATGAAAGGGTTTTCCGCGCGCGGGCTGCATGCGTGAATGGCGCGGGCGACGAGTTCCTTGCCGACGCCCGATTCTCCCGTGATGAGCACCGTGCTGCCGGTGGCGGCGATGGTCTGGATGAGCTGGAACACTTCCCGCATCGGACGGCTGCGGCCAATGATGTTTTCGAGCTTGCCCCGGTCGTTGAGTTCGCGGCGCAGGATCGCGACTTCCTTGCGGAGTTCGCTGCGTTCGAGGGCGTTCTGGACGACCAGTTTGATTTCGTCGATGTCGAACGGTTTCTGGATGAAATCGTCCGCGCCGAGTTTGAAGGCTTCGCGGGCCTGCTCGACCGATCCGTGAGCGGTCATGAGGATGACCATCGTTTCGGGCGAGACCTGCCGGCACTCGGCGAGCAGTTCGGTGCCGGTCAGGCGGGGCATCCGTACGTCCGACAGCACCACGTCGAACACCGTTCCCCGAATCGCGTCCAGCGCCCGCTCGCCGTTTTCGGCGACCATGACCCGATAACCCGTCCGGCGGAAAACCCGTTCGAGCAGTTCGCGCATGCTCGGCTCGTCATCGACGATGAGGATGGTGGGGGAGGTGTTGGGCATCGGGGCGTCGTCTTTCGGGAGAAGAAGTCTGGAATCGGTTGAAACACGATGGATTTCGCGGCGGCGCGGCCACGCGGCGCGAAGTCGAAAAAGTGCCGAAGTATTTGCAAAGATTGACCCGCATGCTACTCTCGGCGGAGTTTTGCGTCCAAATTTTTTTGGATATTCGTCTTTTTTCTTACACCGCTCGCGAGGTCGCCAAACGAACCGGCCCGCCCGCGAATTTCTACATTTCAGTATGTGCCGCAAGCGCTTTCGAGCAGTTTGCTCGCGCCTGCCGCACCCCCCGAAGGAGGGTTTAGACCTTGTCAATCGACACCAACCAGATTCGCCAGTCGCTGCTTCAGGATGGCGCCGTCATGGAAGCCATTCGCCGCCGGGCGTACCACATTTCACTTGAGCGCGGATATTCCGAGCCGCACCACTTCATCGAAGACTGGTTCCGCGCCGAAAACGAAACTCTGACGGTCCTCATCGAACAGGAAGTGCGTCGCCACCAGGGCATTGCCGCCGCGACCACCGAAAGCGCAATGGCCGAAGAAGCCATCCCGACCGTCCACCACGAAACCGAACCGGCCAAGCCGAAAAAGGACGCCGCCAAGAAATCCGCCAAAGCCGAACCGGTGAAACCGGAACCGGCCAAGGAAGCCGCGCCCGCCAAAAAGGCCACTGCCAAGAAAACCACCAAAAAGAAATAAGCCGCGCAAAGAACGCCGCCACCAGAAAGCCCGCCGGAGCGAAAGCCCTGGCGGGCCTTTTCAATGGGAATGCGGAATGCGGAATATCGAATGCGGAATGGAGCGAATGATCGGCTTTCGCCCGTTTTCGGATGGCATTGATGAGATATCCGAACCGTCACGACTCCGGAATTCCGCATTCGATATTCCGCATTCCGCATTCCAGAAAGGTTTCCACCGCCGCGTCGAACGCCGCCGGGGCCTCGACCGGGGCGACGTGTCCCGCGTCTGGAATGATTTCCAGCCGGGCGTCGGCGATCTGCGCGGCCAGGCGGGCACCGGATTTCGGCGGCGTGAGCCGGTCGTTTTCGCCGTAGCAGAGCAGGGTCGGGGCGGTGATGCTTCCCAGAAAAGGCGTCACGTCGGCCAGCGCGAGCGCGCGGGCGGCGGCAGCGAAGGACCCGACGTCCTGCCGGCGGAAGCTGTCTGCGATGGCGATGGCGCGCGGATCGGTTTCCGGAACGTCACTTCCGAACAGGCCGGGGACGAACGCGCGGGCCACGCCGTCCATCCCCCCGGTTTCGGCCAGATCGGCGAGCTGGTTCAGGCGAAGTTTTCCCGGCGGCGCGAAGGTCGGCACGGTTCCCGTGAGAACGAGCCGCTCGATCCGGTCGGGGAAGCGGGCGGCGGCGGCCTGCGCGATCAGTCCGCCCATCGAGAGGCCGACGAGGGAAGCCCGTTTGATTTCAAGTACATCCAGCAGTCCGACGAGGTCCTCGGCATGGTCGAACGTGTCCTGCCGGAGACTCGGCGACGATTCACCGTGGCCGCGCAGGTCGTAGCGGACGACCCGCTGCGAGGCGGAAAAATGGCGGGCCTGATTCGCCCAGAAGGAGAAATTTCCCCCGAGGCCGTGGATGAACACGAGCGCCGGACCGTTTCCGGTGACGGCGGCGCGCAGGGTGACGCCGGAGTGAAGCTGGATGGACCGAATCATTGAAGTACGCCGGTCAGATTGTATTTGACCGCCTGAAGCAGGGTTTTGGCCGTGAAGGGCTTGTCGAGATGGGTGCGGATGCCGGACGACTTCGTGGGCGAGTCGTCGTTGCCGGACATGGAGATGATCGGGACCACGCTGTTTTCGAGCCGGATGGTTTTGGCGAGTTCGATGCCGCCGAGTCCGGGCATGACGACGTCGGTCAGCACGAGGGCGATCCGGTCGGAATTGGCCCGGAACTGTTCCAGTCCCATCTGGCCGTTTTCGGCGGCCAGAACCCGGTACCCGGACGACTGGAGGGCCTGCGTGATGAATTCGCGCACCTCGGGTTCGTCCTCCACCAGCAGAATCGTCTCGGAATTTCCCCGAAAGAGGGCCAGCGTATCGAATTTCCCGGACCCCGTCAGCGAGAGCGCCGCCCCGGGATCCTCGATGAGCGGCAAGTAGAGCCGGAAGTCCGTTCCGACGCCGACCGTGCTTTCGACCTCGATGAACCCGCCCCCGCGCGTCACGCCCCCGAACACCGTGGCCAGTCCGAGGCCGGTGCCCTTGCCTTCCTCCTTGGTCGTGAAAAACGGCTCGAAGAGGTGTTCCAGGACGTCGTCGTTCATGCCGACGCCGGAGTCGCCGACGGACAGACGGATAAATTTCTGGCCGTTGAGGGAGGGGAACTGGCCGCTCGCGTCCGGAATCGCCTTGCCGTCCTTGGTGTATCTGACGAACCGCCCCGTGGCCGGAACGGTGCCGCCGCCGGTGACGCGCTCGGTGGATACGCGGATGGTCCCGCCCCTCGGCATGGCGTCTCTGGCGTTGATGAACAGGTTCAGGAGCGCCTGTTCCAGTTCCTGACGGTCGATGCGGATGGCCGCCGGAAGCGGGTCGATCCGGGTTTCGAGGATGCACCGGCTCCCGATGATCTGCTCGACGATGGAAATCGTTCCGAGGACGTTGGCGTTGAGGTCGAAGACCTCCGGGCGGGTGTCGGTCTTGCGGCTGAACGACATGAGCTTCCGGACCAGATCGCGACCCCGTTTGGCGGCCTTGTCGATGGCCTTCAGCGGACGGATGGTCGTGTCATCGGCGGGCGTCTGATTCAGCAGCAGTTCGCTGTAGCCGACGATGATGGCCAGAATGTTGTTGAAATTATGGGCGATACCGCCCGCCAGTTGCCCGACGGTTTCCATTTTCTGGGAATGCCGGAGCTGTTCGTTCTTGATCTCGACCTCCGCCTGCGCCTGCTGGAGGAGGGCGATGGTTTTCGCCAGTTCGGCGGTCCGCTCGGTGACGCGGCTTTCCAGGGTGTCATTGAGCCGGTGGAGGGCGAGCGTCCGGCCCCGGAGCAGCAGGTAGGCCCCGACCAGGACGGCCACGCCGTAGAAGAGATAGGCCGGGAGCGTCCGCCACGGGGCATTGCGGACCGTGAACGAAATGGCGGTCGGCCCGGTTTCATGGCCGTCCACGTCCTTCGCCCACACCTTGAACGTGTATCGGCCCGCTCCGAGATTGGTGTATTCCTTGGCGGGCGTCGCCGTCCAGGGGGAAGGCTGGGCGTCGAGACCGACCAACTGGAAACGGTAGCGGGTGGCGCTGGCCCGGTAGTACTGAAGCAGGGAAAAGGTGAACCGGACCATGTTTTCGTCGTGGGCGAGCACGCCGCCGTCCTGAAGCCGCGTGTTCTCCGGACCGAAAACCGCCTGTTCGAGAACCAGCGGGTTGCCGTCGGGAGGCGGGATGTATTCGACCGGATTGAAGATGGAAACGCCGGACACGGTCCCGGTCAGAATGCGCCCGCCGCCGTCGAGCAGCGTCGCGTTCAGGTTCGACTCGTCGCTCGCCAGGCCGTCCTCGGTGGTAAAGAGCTGAAGGTCGTAGTCTGCGAGCGTATCCTGCCGCTGTCCTTTGGGAATCAGCCGCACCACCCCGTTCTGCGTACAAAAATACACGCCGTTCAGGCGGTCGGTGGCCAGCCCGTAGACGAAGTTGGTCGGCAGGCATTTTTCCCCCGATACATCGAACGTGAGCCACTTCGGTTCCGTCTCGCTCAGATCGAGCCGGATCGCCCCGGACGTCATGGAGGAAATCCAGAGGAAATGCCGTCCGTCGGTTCCGGTCGTTTCGAGCAGCGAGTTCTGGAAACCCACCGGAAGTTTGGAGTTTTCGTGGGTGAAGGTGATCCAGCGGTTGTCCTTGAGGTAGGTGACGCCCGAGCCCGTGGCCGCCCAGACGGTCCGGTCGCCGCCTCCCGGCACGTCGGCCTCGACGAGCGCCCACACCGCGTTGCTCGGAAATCCGTCGGTCCCCTTGGTAATCCGCTCCCACCGTCCGTTGACCCGTTTCAGCAGGCCACCGTCACGGGTGCCCGCCCACTGGACATAGGTTCCGTCCTTCCCGCGGGTTTCAAGCAGGGTGCGGATGAACGGCCCGAAGGATTCGAATTTGGGAAGCGTGTCGAGTCGCCAACGCTCGTTCTCGAAAATGGCGAGGCCCTCGTGGAAACTCGCCGCCCAGACGCGGGTTTGCCCGTCCGGTTCATGGATGAGGGCCATTCGCGTGACCCGGTCGTGAAACAGACCCGTATTGTCGATGTCGAACCGTTTCCATTCACCCTCGGATTTCCCGGCGGCCGGTCCCGTCCACCGGACGATCCCGCCGTTGCGGGTTCCCATCCACAGGACGTTTCTCCCGTCGGGTGTTTGGGTTTCGAGAAAACTGTAGACCGAGCTTTTCGGCAGCGGGCTGCTCCGGGTATCGACCGTCAGCCACTGGCCTTCGGTAAAGCGGACGAGTCCTGACTCCGTCCCGATCCACAATGACTGACGGTGGGCCCGCGGGTCGGACAGCAGCGTCCAGATGATGTCGTTCGGGAGCGTGGAATTTGACAGCGTGTAGATGTCCCATTGCGGACCGAGTTTCTGGTTGACCAACCCGACGCGGACCAGCCCGCCGCCGTAGGTGCCGACCCACAGGGACTCCGCGCCGGTCGCGTCCACCGTGGAGGCCAGCGCCTGGACGGAATTGTTCGGAAGCGGCGAGGTACGGGTGTTGGAGGATTGCCAGGTCTCGCCGTCGAACCGCCCGATGCCGCCGTTGTCGGTCCCGACCCAGAGAATCCGTTTCCCGTCCGGCGCGCTGGTTTCGAGCAGGCAGCGAATCGAATCGGAGGGAATGCCCGAATTCTGGCGGTCGAAGACTTCCCATTTCCGGCCATCGAACCGGGCCAGCCCGGATTGCAGCGTGCCGACCCACAGAAAGGAATCGCCCCGGCGGTCCTGACCGACCAGCAGAACCGAGAATTTCACCGTCACGTTCGGCGCGATGAAAGGGCCGAAATGCATCCAGACCGGCGACTCGCCCGCGCCCGTCGGCGGGTCGAGGCGGTAAATACCGTCCTCGCGGCTCATCCAGATTCGAATCCGCCCATCCGGACGGCGATCTTCGGCGAAATTTTGAATTTTCAGGGAATTTACCACGCCGCCGGGCGGGGTGAACGATTCCCAGACGCCGTTCCGGAGATGCGAGACACCCTTGTCATGCCCGACCCAGAGGCTGCCGTCCGAGGCGGCCAGCAGCGAATGTACGTGAAGGCCCCGGCCGCATCCGGGAACCTCGACGGAGACCCACCGTTCCCCGCTCAGGTAGGCGAGGCCGTTGGCACTGTCGAGCGACGAGACCCAGAGGCGTCCATCGGTATCCCGGACCACCTTCCGGATGGTTTTCTGGGCCAGTCCACTGTTGTTGGTGAAGGGACGGAACACCGGCTGCCCCTTGAGCCGGGCCGCATGGTCAGAGGGCGGCCCCTGGGCAATGACCGGGACCAGCGCGGCAAACACCAGAGCGAACGTGAGGAAAAACCGGACCTTCATGGAGTATGGTGGGCGGAACGAGGTTTGGCGCAAGGGGGTTGGTGGTATAGTGACATA
>JAAFHI010000570.1 GCA_013298335.1 Actinomycetota bacterium | reverse complement strand
GGAGGCCGAGCATCCACACGCCGAAGGAATCGAACCAGACGAGGGCGAGGGTCTTGAATGAGCCCCCGCAACTGACGCCTTTCAGGAAGCGGTCGATGATTTCAATCAGGTGGTCGGAGTAGCGCTCGAGGCCGAACAGTTTGAGCATCCGGATGACGAGGCGTTCGACCGTGCCGCGGAAGATGATCGCGCCGACCAGTCCGAACGCCGCCGAAAAGCCGATGACCGCGCCGCTGGTGGCGATTTTCTTGCTTTCCGGGGGCAGTTTGATCGTCAGAAGGGTGAATGAAATCAGGAGGACGAGCATCAGGACGTCGGCGAGACGTTCGGTGACGATCGTTCCGAGGGCAAAACTTTTCGTGGAATGCAGTTTGCGGCTCAGGAGATAGGCGCGGGCGACTTCGCCGATGCGGGCGGGCAACACGTTGTTGGCCATATAGCCGATGGTCATCACGATGAAGCATTCGACAAAGGAAATCCGTTCCTCGACCGGGCGTCCGACGTCGATCAGCCGCCGCCACCGGGCGGTCCGCCAGAAAAAACCGGCCCACATCAGCACGAATGCGAGGGCGAGATAGGACCAGTGGATATTTTTGAGGACGTGCAGGGTTTCCTTCCACTCGATTTTATAGAAGGAAAGACCCAGACAGACGATGCTGAGAAGGATGCCGAGCCAAATCGTGATGGTTTTGAACTTGCCAGACATGCGGCCTGCTTCGGTGGTGAAAATGCGGCTTCCGGCGTCACCGGCGGGAAACCCGGAGCCGGCAAACATAGAACCCGCCGGAGAAAAAACAAAACGAAATTGTCGGTTTTGAACGTCGCGCTACTTCGCGTAATACCCGCGCCGCGTCCGGATGACCGACTCGGAACGGGTGGCCTTGATCCGGATGCGATGCCACTTGCCGTCCCGCGCGGTACTGGCCGGGTAGTATCCGAGGCTGTAGACCGTGCGCAGTTCGGCAATGATTTTCTGGTACACCCCGGTCAGATCGTCGATGGCCCGCGCGAGGTGAAGGACGCCGCCGGAAGCGTCGGCCATCTGCTGAAGCCGGATGCGGGCGAGGGAATAGACGTCGCTCGTCTCGCCCCAGTGAAATTCGTAGTTCTCCTGCTCGGTGTCCAGATAGATGGGGTAGACCAGCGTTCCGGATTCGAGAATCCGGTCCACCATCTGGCGGAAGGAGACCCGCGACGGAGCCGGGTAGGCCGCGCTGATGCTGTTGTCGACCCCGTCGGTCATGACGACCACGGCGTTCCGCTCGTTGGCGAAGGGGCCGAGCACGTCGGCAAGGGTAAACCACACCGCTTCATAGAACGCCGTCCCGCCATCGGTGGCCCGCATGTCCATGATCCGGTTGCGGAGCAGACTTCGGTCGGCGGTCGGTCGGCAGAGGACGTGAACCGCGCGGGTGAAGGTCACGATCGAAATCCGGTCCTGACCGTTGGTGGCTTCGACGAACTGGAGGGCGCTGCGGCGAATCGAGTCGATTTTTTCACGGGTGCTGCCGCTCAGATCGAGGAGCAGCACCAGGTTGAACGGGGTCGTCGCGGGCGCGAAGTGAGCGACTTCCTGCTTGACGTCATCTTCATACACCTCGAAATCGCCGGCGTTCAGATTGGTAATCGCCCGTCCGTCGGCGGTGGTGACGACGGCGTTGAGGTTCACCAGTTTCGAGTCGATGGTGATGGCGTCGGGGTCGGAGGTTTCCGGATCGGTCCCGGTCGGAGAAGTGGAATTTCGCCGCAGCGTCGGGCGACCGGACCCGTCGGGGGGCGTGGTCCCGGGATCGCGGGGCGGAAGGGTGTTCAGGACTTCGTCCGCCGCCGCGGTTTGTGAGCCAGTTTGCGATCCGCCGCCCTGATTCCGGTCGGGTCTGGTCGGCGTGTCAGACGGCGACCCTGGACGACCGTCCCGGCGCAGGGACGGATTCCCCGGCGGCGGAATGATTCTCACGCCGACGCCGCCCGACATCGTCGAGTCGTCGCTCCTGTTTCGCTGTTGCCGGCTGTCGTTGCTGCGGGTGGAACTGGCGTCGTCGCTCTGCTGACTCCCTCCGAAAATGTCGGTCATGGGCCGATCGCTCGGGCGGGTGTCGGGTTCGGGGAAGACCGAGGCGGGCGCGCGGTCGTCGTTCCCGGTCGGACGGGGCGCGGACGGGTCGCCGGCGCGGCGGTCGGCCAGGACAACCACCGAGTTGCGGAGGGGCTTGAGCGTGACGTCGCCGCTGCCGGTCCGGAGAATGATGGAGCCACCGCCCGACCCCAGGTGTCCCTTGATGGTGTTCGCCGAACGCTCCGAGTAGGACGCGAGGGTGACCGAGCCGACGCGACCGGAATCGCTGTGCAGGCTCAGGTCGGCGTTGAGTGAGCGCGGGACTTCGAAGACGATGTTGCCGCTGTCGGTTTCGGCGGTCGCGCTGGCGACCGGTCCAATGATTTCGACATTTCCTGATTCCGAGGCGAAACGCAGGTGCGAGGCGCGGGGAAGGAAGATTTTCAGCGAGATGGGAGCGCTTCCGGGACGCGCGAGGCACCGGACGGTCAACTGGGTCCGGCTGGGCGCGTAGGCGACTTCCGACGGCAGGGTCGTTTGCCCGGTTTCGTCGCGCCCGGCGGAAACATGGATGAATTCCTCGCCCCAGACTTCGACCGAGGTCTCGCCGTTCGGGTTGTCGATTCGAATCGTGACCCCCGGACCGTATTCGAACGTCCGGTCGAGAATCCGGATGGCACCGTCGCCAGGGCGTGGCCCGCGCTGCGCCGGGACCGACATTCCCGACAGAAACAGGAGCAGCAGCGAAATGGCCGAAAGACCGTATCGCCGCCAGTGAAGGGGCTGAATTCCTGACGCCATGCGGCCTCCGTTTCGATACTGGGTGAAACGTTGTTTCAACGGACCCAGCCGGGCGGGACACCCAGCCGACGAGCCTCTTCCTGAATATAGGCGTATTTGATGCGGAGGCTGGTCAGTTGGGCATTCACATCGTTGAGGCGGTCACGGACCCGGAGGAGTTCCAGCTTTTCGGTGCTGACCGTTTCCTGCGGAACGTAGACATACCCGCCCGCGGTCCGCACGACGGCGTATGAGCCGCCGTTCATCTGGATTTGTCGTTGCAGCCGGTCGGCCTGGTCCGCCAGCGAGCGATACAGTTCCGACTGAATGTGGATTTCGGTCAGCAATGGCCGGACGCGACCCTGCCAGTACCCTTCCGTTTCACGTTCATCGGTGGTCGGTCTGGTACTGGGGCTGTCGGGACGCCGTTCGGAGGTGTCTGCGCGCGGGGCCGGTTCCGGATCGGCAACGCTTGACCGCCCGCCGCCGAAATCGGCGTTGGTCAGAGTCCGCAGGGGGCGGGTTGCCGGTTTTTTCATCGGATTCTGGGCCACCGTCACCTTGGGGGCGTCTCCATCCGGAATGGGGAGCGGGGCAGACGCCGTCTGGCGAAACTCGCCGGGTTTCTGCCGGTTCACTTTTTCAGTCGCGGTCACGTCGATGTTGACGAGCGACACCGATACCGGCTTGCCGTCGGGTTTGGTAAAGATGACGACGTTGTTGACGAGACGGTAGGCATCCTGAACTTCAAGCCGCCGGCCATCCTTGAGCACAACCGTGTAAGCCGCCGCCGAGGCTGACCACAC
>JAAFHI010000188.1 GCA_013298335.1 Actinomycetota bacterium | reverse complement strand
CTTGCCGGGCGACAGCGAGGCGAGTTGGGGCAGTTCCGGCGCGGTCGTCGGCGTATCGGTCGTCGGCGTGGCCGTGGTGGTCGTTTTGATCGGCGGCGTATTCGGATCGACCGGTGTGGCCGTCTGTTTCTGGCTCTGGAAGAACATGTAGAGCGCAATCGCGAGCGTTCCGCCCATCACGAGCGTGACCACCAGCGCGCCGACGAGCCAGAACATGCCGCTGGACTTCTTCGGCGGCGGTGCCTGAACCGACGACGGCGGCGGCGCGGGAGGATAGGCGGAACCCGGCCCGAGGGTCGTGGCGTTGGTGTCGTAGACCGCGGGGAGTCCGGCGCTGGCCGAGCCGAAGGCCGGATTCTGGATCGGGACGGTCGACGCCATCGCGACGGGGTTGGTCGCATTGGCCCCGCGCGGCATCATTTCCGTCGCCGGAAGATTGCCCCACGAGACGTTGCGAATCGTCTGTTCGAGGGCGTCGCGCATTTCCGCCGCCGACTGAAACCGCCATGACGGGTCCTTGTGGAGCGCCCGCGTCAGAAATTCCTGAATCGGCCCCGGGACGGTGGCGGGTAGGGGATCGGGGTTGCGGGTAACGATTGCGCCCATCAACGACGTGATATCGGTTTGCGGGAAGGGAAGCCGTCCGGTCAGCAACTGGTAGAAGATCACCCCCGCCGACCATAAATCCGTCTGTTCGTTCCGTTTGCCGTCAAACGCCTCGGGGGCCATGTAGTTCGGCGTCCCGGCGATGATGCCGCTCTGGCTGGTCGCCTTCAGCACCCGCGCAATGCCGAAATCGGCGAGCCGGGGCGTATTTCCCTGAAGCAGAATGTTCGCCGGTTTCAAATCGCGATGGATGATCCGCCGCGCATGCAGATGTTCCAGCCCGCTCAGAATGCCCTTGAGCATCTCCGCCGCCGGGCCGAAAGGCGCTGTGCCGCCCTGCCGGTTCATCCAGTCGATGACCGAGCCGTCCGGGGCGTACTCGCTGACGATCACGATCTGCTCGTCGTAGATGTTGGCCTCGATGATCGGCAGAACATTCGGGTGTCCGCTCGCCTGCGCCCAGACCGCCGCCTCCTGCCGGACCGCGTCGAGGTTGATTTCGTCGTCAACCGGCATCTTCAGCGCAACCTGCGTCACGGCGAGCGCCGTCCGCCGCTCCGCCAGCCAGACCACGCCGAACGAACCCCGTCCGAGCTTTGAAACAAGTGTGTAGGGACCAACGGCATCGCCGACGCGCATCAGGCAATTCTCTTTTCATCAAAAATCAGAGCCCCCGATGCTAAAGCGGCACGCCGGAAGCCGCAAGGATGGAGCGCGCGCATCCTGCGCGCCTGTCTGGAAGAAACGACTTTAAGAACAATGAGAACACCAACACGGAAATGCCGCCTCGACGCCGCCGGGCCGACTTTCGCCGGAATGAACCGCCCGCGCATTCTGCCCCATCGCGAAAGCGCCGAGGATGATCAGAATCCCCATGTACACATGAAACAGACGCGGCAACGGCGGACGTTCGTTCATTTGAAAATTGCTCTCCGGAGGTTGTTGAAAGTAGGAAGTAACGGTTCAGAGTCCCCCGCTTCAGCGGGGAAAAATTAAAGAAATACCCTCCATCCACGTTCAGGTACTTGACGTAAAAACGATTGAAAATACCCGCCAAGTCATTCAATGGATTGTTGTTACGGCTTTTTCCCCACTGAAGTGGGGGACTCTGAACAGTTCCGTTACAAAAAATCACTTCCGGTTCGGACAGGGATACGTCGCGCTCGCAACCCGGTTGAGGACATCCGCCCAGCGTTCCGGCATGATTTCGCAACCGGACATAACCGTCACGTACCCGGCGCCGATTTTGCGGTTTTGGTCTTCGCGGGCGGGCGGCTCGGCCAGCGCGCGGACCTCGGCCAGTTTTACCTTGTAAACGGCGGGTGCAGCACAGCGCAAACCATAGAGCGCCAGCAACTTGCCCTCCGGGGTGGCGTGCCCGGTCAGATTGGCGAGCGCCTCGGCCCCGTGTTTTTCCGCGATCAGAACCCGGACGGCTTTTTCGACCGGGCTGGTCGTTCCGGCCACGCCGACCCCGCCGAGGGCGAAGATTTCGGTTTCGCGGACAATTCGGTACGCCGCCTGCCCTTTTTCGGAAAGTTTCGCCGCGTTGAAGTTCTCAACACCGCCGGAGGGTGACGGAAATGATGTGGTCAGAAAAAAAATCGCCGCCAGAATGAGTTTCATGGCTTGAACGCCCCTTTGTGAACAAAGTCGGTCCGGGCGAAAAACCCGGTTCGGTCAGGGACGCCCGGCGGCGCGGTCGGTTCCGTGAAAATGCCCGGCCTGAACGGACCGGGCATCGGGTTCAACGCTTTCTGGAAGGCTCGATAACGAAGGTGGTTTTCGCGGGTTTTTCGTTCAGAAACTTCCGAACCTTTTGGATCGGGACGACCAGATTCATGCCATGAACAGGTTCTCCGGCTGGTCCCCGCGGGGCCGAACAAACCCCCACGACGGTGCCGAGATGTCCGAAAACCGGGCTGCCCAGACCGCTTTCCGTCGTCGGCACGCCCTGGGCGATCCATTGCTCAGTCTCGCGAGAAAGACTTCCTTGTCCGACCTGTGGAAGCAACCGACCGCTGGCGGCAAGCTCGCTCGCCTGCTCCTCGATGGAAGACAGGGTTTCAAAATGCGCTTTCGGAGTCTGTCCCCGAGCGATCAGTCCGTCGACACCGGTCGGGAAACCCAGCATGATTGCCACCCCCCCGAGCGGGGCCGTTTCAAAAGGAAGTACCGGAAAATCTTTTCCATCGGGGGCGAACCGACACAACGCGAGGTCCGACTCGGTTGAAACCCGGTCGATGATGAGCGTGAACGGCGCCTTTGACGTCGGAAAGTAGGCCGTGAGCGGCTCAAGTTGAGGCTTGCCGCCGAAATCCAGGATGCGTTTGTCGTCCGGGTCGCCGAGCCAGGGTTCGGCGGCGCGTCGGGTGGTCAGAATTTTTCCATCCTCAACGACAAAACCGGTGTAGGTGAATTCCTGCCGAAAGACATCGCCGGTACCGCTGAAACTGACGTTCAGGGTGTCTTCATCCTCGAAAGCCGGCAACCCGTTGGAAGCGGGCGAGACGTAGCGCAACGGGCGACCGTTCGGCCCGGTGAAACTGTACGTTCCGACGATCAGACAGACGCCGTTGCCATAGTTCTTCGCGATCCGGGCCGCCGGGCCGGTGGGCAATGGGACATCCGGAAGGACAGTCGCGCCGCAAGCAGAACTTTTCGGCTTTTGCGCGACGCGGCCTTTTTGAACCACCGCTCCCGCGCCCAACGCCGTCACGATGACGAGCGACCCCAAACCGATGTGACAGATTCCGCGCTTCATCATTCAAAATCTCCGTAAAATGTTGCGTTTAAAGTGTATCTGGTGGTTTTACTTCCGCTTTGCCGAAGGTGACTTCTTTGCGGACACGGAGGATTTCCCCGACTCGCAGTCACAGGAAAGACTGGCTCTCAAATTACACAAATGCGCACCATAGGTTTCGCCCATAACGACCGGCATTCGGGGCATGATTCCGCTCGTATCGAATTCCGATTCAACGAGTCCAAATGAAACGGCCTCGGTTCCGGTGATTCCAATGACGACGCCTTTCTCGTCAAGAATTGGCGCGCCGGGCGGCGATATCTGTCCATCCCGGAAGTTGTTCATCAAAAAGGTACTTCCGGAATTCCAGCCGATTGAGGTTTCAGCGACCGTCGGTGTCGCCAGACGCGATGGATCTGTTTCCTGCCACGTCGGTTGCCACAGCAGCAGCAGTTTCCGACCGACCTTTTCATTATGCCCAATGTATGACTTACAGTAGTCATTGAAGTCATAAACCTGAAGCGCCGTCACGTCGGCCCCGTTCAGTTCGAAAGTGAACTCCGGCACGTTATGCACAAACCGGAATCCGTCTGCCTTCAGTTGAAACGGCTCGGGCCGGTTCGGGAAATAGGCCCGGACATTTGAAAAGGATTCCGTGACTTTGTGCTTTCCGATAGAGATCTCTCGGTCAGGAATAAAATCGTTCGGGCCACTTGTCAGTGAGACAGGAATTCCCTTGGTCATGAAAATGTCTTCATTCGTCAGAACGACCCCGTTTCCGATGTGGAATGCCGTCCCGGCGAAGTTGTAGACGAAAACCGGCCCGTTCGGGTCTGGAACGAGTTCTCCCCGCTGCTCATAGGCCGCCACGTCATAGCGAAACGGCTTCCCGGCTTCGTCCAAATAGGAAATCTTGCCGGTCAGCAGGCAGACACCCCCGGCGTACTTTTCGACCACCGGCTTCCACGCCTCGGAAACGACCGGCGCGGGCGGCGCAACCTTTCGGCTACAGCCGTGCGGAGTATTCCAGTGCAGTCGCGCCTCGCGGACGCGCATGGTCATGCCCATCGCGTACGACGCGAAAACCACCATCAAGCCCATGTAAACGTGAAAGTAGGGAGCGCGTTTCGGCATCGTCAGTCACCTCGCCCGGAAAAAAGTTCAGCCACCTGAGTCGGTGGCTGAGAATCGCACAAAGTTAGGGAATGTCGCCAGCGGTTCGGGCGTCCGGTTACGGCTTTTGTTCGTCGGTTCCGGAAGCCGGACCGCACTCGCAGGCGATTCCCCGTTTTTCTTTGGCGCGGTGCGGTCCGTAACCGGCGCCAAGCAGTTCCAGTTCGTTCGTGGAAATTCGTTCAGGGAAAACGACACCCGGCTCTAAAAACAGACTGCGCCCGAAAATCCCGACTACGATGCCCTCCCGATTGAAGATCGGGAAACCCGGATTCATCCGCTGGCGGTTCAGAAAGGAAATTTCACATCCGGCGGTAGTATGTTTTTCTACGTTCGCTTCAATGAACGAAAGCGCTTTCGGGGTTTCATTTTTTTTACCGAATATTGGGTCCACGTCTCCCAACATCAGCAATTCTTCCCCCTTTTGAACATCGCCTGTCCCTGAAGCATCGCCGGCGGGAATCGGAAGCGCCGAGATGTCGGCCCCGCCGAGGTCGAAGGTGAATTCCGGAACGTAGTGAACCAGCCGGTAGCCTTTCGTCCGCATGGAAAACGCTTTTTCCCGGCTCGGAAACGTGGCGGTTACATCAACCGGAACGCGACGGTAATCCATCCCGGACAACAGTAGCGGGCTGTCAGTTTCACCTTGGATCCACATATTTTTGCCTGACCGGGAAGCAAAAATATCGACGTGGCTCAGAACGATCCCGTCCCCGATGTGAAACCCGGTCCCCGAAAACGCGCGGTAATAGATCTGCCCGGTCGGATCGGCGACGAGTTCCCCGCGTTCGGTCCAGGTTTTGACGTTGTACCGAAACGGATTGCCCTTTCCGTCAAGGAACATCACGCGACCGGTTAGAATGCACACCCCGCCGGCGTACTTTTCGACAATCGGCTTCCATTCCGCCGATAAATCCTTTGTTTCAGTCGTTTTGAGAGTGAATTTCGGTGCGGTCCAGGGTGCTGAACCGGGTAAACCGGCCTTGTGCGAGTGCGTCCGCCCGCGCAGGAAGCCCACGCCAAAGGCAACAAGCACCGCCAGCAAACCGACGGCAAGCTGAACATGGAACGCGCGTTTGGCCATCGTCAGTCACCTCGTCATCAAAAAAAGATGAAGGGATTGGTTTCGCATTTAAAGGTTCGAATCAGGGGACTTCATTTCTTCCATTGATTCAAGAACGGTGGCGAGCGGCATAACGAAACTGTCTCTCCAGCCACATGGTTGAGGAGGCTCGATACTGAAAACGCCGACCACCCGATTCCGTTCATCCAGAACCAGTGCTCCCAAAGGTACTCGTTCCGGATGTTTCCGGCTGGACCAGAATCTCGAAGGGATTTTCGGGCGTTCTTCCGGCTGGTAAACGCCCCCAGCCTTGGCGGATACGATCACCGGAACCGGCTCGTCGAAACTTTTCTCCCGGTCGTTCCAGTTTTCCACGCAACAGACGAATTGGATCGGCGAATCACGTTCCGGCATCGGCGCGGTCCCGTTTTGTAACGGAATTGCGCTGCCGAACGTATCCGGCGGCGTGAAGGTACAAATCGCCATACAGGTCGGTATCGAGTACTTCTCGATTTTTAAGGGAATGTCGAATTTACGCCCCGGAAACCGGGCAGTCAGGCTGACCTTCCAGTCTTCGGTTTCGGAAACATGAGAAATCAGGTCACCATCGCAATGAATCAGTACTTTTCCATTTTCGAGGAGAAAACCGTTTGTATCTACAATGAAAAAAGACACATTCCCGCCATGGCAAGTATTGAGTGTCGGTTTTTCAACCCTCGGTATTGGAGATTGGCAGACGATAATCTGCACCGAACAAACCCCTGAAGTCGGTACTTCCCTCTTTTCATTGCCGACACTCGAAGTCGAAAATGCCTTCGTTTCAATCTGAGGACAAGGAACCGGCTGGCACCGTTGCTGCGACTGCCGGAGACGTGCCTCGCGGACGCGCATGGTCCCGCCCATCGCGTACGACGCGAACACCACCATCAACCCGATGTAGACATGAAAATAGGGAGCGCGTTTCGGCATCGTCAGTCACCTCGCCGTCGGAAAAGTCGCGTTTTTCATCGCTGGCCGAGTAGTTCCAAACGCCGGAACTTTGAAGATTCATTCATCGTACGCGCGCGATCCTTAATACATGTGGCCGCGCGGGAATCTTTTGAAACGGGTGGCGCTCAACAA
>JAAFHI010000334.1 GCA_013298335.1 Actinomycetota bacterium | reverse complement strand
GGCACTTGCCGAACACGGCACGACGCTTCCCGATCAACTGCTGGCCTCGATTCGCCGGACGCACGTCGCCCTGAAGGGACCGGTGACCACTCCCGTGGGAACCGGCTTCACGAGCGTGAACGTCGGCCTGCGCAAGGCCCTCGACCTCTACGCGAATGTCCGCCCGATCAAGACCATTCCTGGCGTGAAATCCCGGTATGAAAACGTCGATCTGGTCATCGTCCGGGAAAATACCGAAGACCTCTACTCCGGGCTGGAGCACGTTGTGGTTCCCGGCGTGGTCGAAAGCATCAAGATCATCACCGAACGGGCTTCGACCCGGATTGCGCGTTTCGCCTGCGAGTACGCCCGCAAGAACAAGCGCAAAAAAGTGACCGCCGTCCATAAAGCCAACATCATGAAGCTGTCGGACGGTCTCTTTCTCGACTGTTTCCGGAAGGTGGCCGAGCATTACCCGGAAGTTCATCCGAATGACAAGATCGTGGATAACGCCTGCATGCAGCTCGTGATGAACCCGGAACAGTTCGACGTCATGCTGATGGAGAACCTGTACGGCGACATCCTCTCGGACCTCGCGACCGGGCTGGTCGGCGGTCTCGGCGTCGTTCCGGGAGCGAATATCGGCGACAACATGGCCGTTTTCGAAGCCGTTCACGGCAGCGCGCCCGACATTGCCGGGCAGGGGCTGGCGAATCCGACCGCGCTCATCCTGACCGCCACGATGATGCTGCGCTATATTGACGAGACCCCCGCCGCCGACCGGATCGAAAACGCCCTGTTCGCGGTGCTGGCGGAAGGGAAGTCGGTCACGCGCGACCTTGGCGGAACGTGCAGCACGACCGAATTCACCGAAGCCGTGGCCACCCGGCTGGCACAGGAATAGGAAAACCAGATGAGAGAGAATCGCGCGGTGTGCCCAAGGACGCGGAAGTTCAGTCCGAGTCCTCGTTTTGGCAGCATCTGATTCTCTCTTTTTCCTTGTCTTCCAACGACTTCCACGCACCGCTTTGCAAAATCCCTCTGGGCGGGTAATCTTCCGTCGAATACCACTGAAAACCTCGAAAGGTGACCGTGACGACCTATGGCGGACACGATGGACCAGACCATGCGGCTCGACCGCGTGCAGATCAAAACGTCCGAGGGTGCCTACGCGACATTGATTCTGCTTCAGGACGGGAAATTCCGCGGCACGGTGGTGCTCGATAACGTCAGTACGGTCATGGGGCGCAGCAAGACCTGCCAGGTCGCCCTCGAAAGCGACACGGTCGCGTCACGGGAACACGCCAAGATTCGGCTCGATCTGGAAAACGCGGGGGGGCGGCGGCAATACCTGCTGTCGGACCTTGGAAGCACCAACGGAACCTACCTCAACGGCAAGCGCATCGACCCCAATCAGGAGGTGATGCTCGCCGACGGCGACCGCTTCGTGGTGGGGCAGCACACATTCACCTTTACCTCGCCCGATGCTTCCACGGAAAAGTTCCTGACTGGCAACATCAGCCAGATCACCATTTTCGATCTGATTCAAATCGTTGAAACCAACCAGTTGACGGCTTCGCTTTCGATCCGTGCCCCGCAGCGGACCGCCCACCTGTACTTCAACTCCGGGCTGATTGTGGACTGCAACGTGGAAGGCCGCCGCGGGAACGAGGCGTTCAAGGAACTGATTGGGTTTACCGAGGGTTTTTTTGAAATCGAACGGTCGGAAACCGAGTTCCAGCGCATCATCGAAGCCTACAGCAACACCAATCTGACGCTCGACACCCTGCGTGTACTCGATGAGGAAAACGCCGTCGAGAACGGGGAACTCGACGAAACGGAACTCTGACCCGGTTCAGGCCATCTTTCGTACCGTAATTTCGCGTCGGTTCTCGTCGAGCATCCGGATGCCGACCGAGTAGGCGTTCGGCCACTTGAACGCTCGCAGGCGCTCGCCCCACTCGACGGCCATCACGCCCGGTTGTTCGAGCATTTCATACAGACCCAGTGCCTCCGCAATCTCGCCTCCATCGGGCAGCCGATAGAGATCGAGGTGGCGGAGTTTTCCTTTGGCGAAGTCGTATTCGTTGACGAGCGTAAAGGTCGGGCTGTTGACCTCGTTCGAGTCGATGCCGAGCCCTTCGGCGAGCCCCTTGGCGAAATGGGTCTTTCCGGCCCCCAGGTCTCCGCTCAAAAGCAGGACGGTCGGTTCAACCCGCTCAGGCATTTCCAGCAGCACCCGCCCGATCTCGGTTCCGAACTGGAACGTGGCCTCCGGGGAATCGGTGATCCGAACTTCTTCTTTCAAATCCATGTCGGCCTGTTGAAATGAAAAAGGGGCAAGCCTTGCGGCCTGCCCCGATTGTTGAGTCGTGTCCGACCCCGACTATTCGGGACGCTGCGCGCCTTCCGGCACGAAGGTGATCGTCACACGACGGTTGTTGTTGCCCGGCGCCTGGGCGGCACGCTGATCGTTGAAGGTCCGGATTTCAATGCGGTTGGCACTGATGCCCTTCATCTGAGTCAGGTACGCCTTGGCGTTTTCAGCACGCTTCTGAGCCGTGCCCTTCTTCTCGCCCTTGTCCGAGTGACCGTCGATGATCACGAGGGCCGTCGGGTCGTTGTTGAGGCGATCGACAATCTTGTCAAGTTCGGCCTTGCACTGGTTGTCGACGCGGGCGATGTTGCGCTTGAACGGCGCATTCGGGAACGTTCCGTCGCACGCCAGCGAGTAGGACTGCGGCGGCGGGGGCGGCGAGAGGATTTCAACCGAAGTTTCGGCCTCACCCGAGCACTTGCCGTCGCTGACCGTCACCTTGATGTTGACACGTCCGGCCGAAAGGCCCTTGGTGTTGAGGGTGACGTTCGATCCGCTGCCTTCGATGCTTCCGGCGGAGGGCGACCAGGTATAGGTCAACTGATCGTTGTTGCCGTCGGTGCCGATGGCCGAAAGGGCGATGCCGGTTTCGGAGCCTTCCTTGATCTGCGACGGCGAAGCCGAGACAGTCACGGTCGGGCAGACATTGCCTTCCTTGATGTTGACGCCGAGCGACGCGCTCGCCGTGGCGCAGCAGGTATCGGCCACGGTCACGGTGATGGTCGCCGGACCGGTCTTCCCGGCGGGCGGCGTGTAGGTCACGTTCGGGCCCGATCCGGAAATGGTTCCGAGGCTGGCCGTCCAGTTGTAGTTGAGGGTCGTGTCGGTGGCATCCGAATCGCTCGCCGAAGCGGTGAGGCGGATGCTGTCGCCGTTGCCTTCAATGACGTCCGTCTTGTCGGAAGAGAGGGTGACCGTCGGCGCACTGTTCAGTTTGCAGGGGTCAACCGCGATCACTTCCTTGCGGCGGTAGCCGATGACGGCGTTGATGACGAAACCGTTGACGTCACCACCGTTGCGGCGTTCGTTCGACTGGTTGATGAAGCGACGGTACGCGCCACCAAAGCTGAAGTGAACTTTCCGCTGGTTGCCGAACGGGGTGAACCGCGCGCCGACCGTGAGGTCGACCGGGTTGACCGGGTTCAGGTTCGGGGTGCCGCTGCCGAAGTAGATGTTCGACGTCAGTTCGGAAATGATCTGGAAGTACTGATTCACAGCCACGTCCACACCGACCGAACCGATGAACCGATTCCGGCGGTCGAGGAACTTGATTCCACCGGCATCCGGATCGCCGCTCTTCACCACGCCAAGATTGGTGTTGATGGAGAAACGACCGAAGCGCGGGGTCACCACGAGGATCGCGCCGAAATCAATCGCGCCCGGGCCGCTGCCGCGAACCGTGCCGTTTCCGCGATTGCGGAACACACCGTTATCGAACGACGTCGGGATGTCGACGAAGCCGACGAGGGCCACGCCGATCCGGCTTTCCGGACTGGTGAAGCGGTACTTCGCGCCAAGCGTCGTGTTGCCGCTGGTGTATTCGGAGTTCCCGAAGAAGGGGTAGTCATTCAGGTAGCCGGGAAGGCGACCGACCAGCCGCTGCTGGTTTCCGGCTCCGACGAGTGCCGTGCCGGACTGGGGAAGACCCGGAAGGACGCCGCCCACCAGCGCGCCCGCGCTGGACGTGTTGGTCAGGCTCGGCCCGATCAGGTTGACGAACGGCGCACCGGCACCGCTGCCGGGACCCGCCGGAACCGGACCGGCCAGAACGCCGGGGAAGCGGACGTTCGGAAGCAGAAAGCCGCTGAGTTCCTGCGGACGTTCCGCGGTCAACTGCTGACGGAACACCGACGCCGCAAAAAATTCGAGCCGGTCGGTCAGACCGACCGCGCCGCTCACGATCTGCTGGCTGATGTCGACGTTGCCCGGATCACGGTCAAAGTTGTTGTAATAGGCCGCGATGTTGAATTCGCCGCGTTTCAGGGTCGAAGCGTCGTAAACGGTGAACAGCCCGGTGCCACCGGTAACCGTCGAATTCAGCGAACGGTCCTGCTCACGCGCTGACGACGTCTGCTGCGCTGTCGCTACCGCGCTGCTGAGTAAAACCGTGGCCAGCAATGCGAGTAAGCTGTGTTTTCCAAATTTCATTCCTTCACCTCCTGGTGATGAAACCAGTGTTTATTCTCGGGATCTCGCCTAAGTGCATCGCAAATTACGACGCTGCAATCGTTCGAACAAACGCCAACCCGAAAGACTTGAAGGACTTTCGGTGACGATGGCCGGTATGTCTTTTGAAATAAAACCTTGCAAAACTGATTGCAAACGAGTTGCGTGAAACTACCACAGGCAACCGTGAAAGCCAAAAACTTTCGGCATAGACATGCTTTCTCATTAAAGAGAAGCAATTTGAGTGCCTCAATCCCCGGTAACGGTTTTTTCCACGAAACGCGCGAATTTGACAAGTTCAACGAGCCAAAGGAGTTGTTCGTCCGTTGGCGATACATACGGATATCCGAAAAAATGCCGGTAATCCAGAAAAATGGATTTCATGAAGAAAAAGGCGGGGATCGAAATCCCCGCCCTTCAGTTCAATGGAATTCCCCAGATCAGGCGTAAATTCCGCGCATCTTGGTTTCGTAGGCCACCCGGTCGATGGCCAGCATGTAGGCCGCCGTCCGCATGTCCACCTTGTGTTTCTCCGAAAAGTTCACGACATCGTTGAAGCTCGACACCATCGT
>JAAFHI010000952.1 GCA_013298335.1 Actinomycetota bacterium | reverse complement strand
CGTCCTGGCGGTCGAAGCCGACGAACCAGAGTTCCGGCGCGCCGTCCACCAGCCGGTAGCCCGGCAGTTTTTGCGTGACCGGGTCGAACTGGGGCGCGACGCCGCATTCTTCAAACGCCGTTTCGAGATTTGCCGGAAACGCGCCGTGGCGTTTTTTGTAAGTGTCGCAGGCAAGCAGGGCCATGATTCCGCGCGTTCGGGCGTGGTTTCGGTAGAGCGTACGCATTGCCGCGAACCAGTTCGGCGTGAAGGTTTGAACGAATTTCGCGAGGAGTAATTCGGTCGGCGCGACGGAGGGATCGTACAGGGGCGGTTTCGTCATCAACCGATACAGCTTTTCGAATTCCCACTGATTCGACGCCTGTTCCAGAGTCGGGCGATCGCGTTCCCAACGATGGGTGATTCCCCTTCGGATTGCCAGTTGGAGTCCGGCGGCATGGGAAAGGGTGTAGTCAGCCAGTTGGATTGGCAATTCATTCGAGAACGCACCACTCGGTTTTTTATCGGCTGCCATGTCTTCCAGTGTCTGGTGGAGGTTGCGATACTCGGAATTGAAACACCCAATCAAGGTTTGTGGCATCCGGCGATCGATGTCGGAGAGTCGGCGGAGCAGGTCGGTCTGCCGGGCGGCGGCGCTTCCGCCCCTTGCGAGCCAATCGGCGATCATTTTGAAGCAGAGGTCACGCGCCGCCACCGAGATAAAAAGGCTGATGAGCGGGGTTTCGGGTTCGGCGAAATCCGTGCTCATGCGAAACGCCGCGATCATCAATTCGATGGCTTCGTCATTCTTGCCTGCTTCCTGAAGTCGTCGAACTTCCGCCGCCGCGAGATTGATCGGCCCGCGTACTTCGAGGAGGCTCGGTGTTGCGGTCGCCGCCCCTTTTTCCTCGGTAATGAATTGAAATTTCGGACGTTTCGCCCCTTCGAGCAGATGGCGGAGCGCGTCCTGATTGTCGTCGAGGATGGCTCGGACCTCATCCGTCAGCAGCCCTTTCTCAAAGGCATACTTGACGAGCATCTGGTGTCCTTTTCCGGCGGCTTGTCCTTGAGCGTCCTTCAGGTCGTTACTGCCGAGTTTGCGGATGGCGATGCGATATTCCGGCCAGGCGTTCTCGCTGTCGGGAATCGGTTGAATGAGGCGGCGTTCGGCCTTTGCGGTTAATCCCGCGCCTGGAATGAAGATCGTGTAAACCACGCCCCACGCCAGCGAGAGCATGAGCAGCCACGCGACCAGCGCCGGTTTGCCCGCCCAATTCGGAATGACGAGCTGCGGATGCAGGCTTTCGGCGGCGCGCGGTGAAAAGACCGGAGCCGATTCCCCGTTGACGGCCAGCGCGGTTTCGAAAAGAACCGCGGTTTCAATCGCCGGTTTCTGAAGGCGAACAACAGTGAGTAGCGTCAGAACGTAGGCAATGACGACAAATTCAAAAAAACAGAGGTCGGGGTACACGTCGCCGAGCGGCGTTTGGGCATTGGCAAGACGTTCAATTCCAAACCGGCTCAGCGATTCCTTGAAGAATGGAATGCAGACAATGCCGGCGGCGAGAAGCAGTTCCGCGCTCCGGCTCATTTTTTTGAGGAATTGCGTCCGGGCGAAGGCGCGCAGCCCGAGGAGCAGGTTTTTCGAACGGAAAACCGCGTTGTCGGGCGTTTCCGCGAGCGCCGCCGGAACGGAAAGCAGTCTTTGAGGGCTGAAACTTCCGCCAAGGCCGAGGCGAAGCAGGGAAAACCGTTGGCGACGAATGTCCCGGGCGATGTCCGAAATGGAAACCGGACGATTGGCGCGCAGGTCGGGCAGGGCGCGGACGGTCGCCGCCGTGACCAGATCGGCGACGTGGCGTAAAAGAAGCAGTGGCACAATCCACAACGCGGCCTGAACAATCCAGATAAAGGGAAATTCAATGCTCCAGCGCTGGACGAACGCCGAAATCAGCAACGCCGTCGCCAAAATTCCGGGAAGCGCGACCCGCGCGGTCAGTTTCATCAGCGTCGCGCGGTGGGCGCGCCAAAGCCGGTCGGCTTCGAGGATGATCGCGGCGTCGCCTTCCGCGTGGAGCCGCAGTGCGGCAGCAAAGGCGGCGGGTGACGCCGGACGGTCGGCGGGCTTTTTCGCCAGGGCGCGCATGACCGTTTCGCTGACGCCTTTGGGCAGATCGCGTCGTTTTCGGGCGAGCGGATCGGGCGTTTCCTCGGCATGTTTGAGAAGAAGCTGGAAGTTGTCGCCGGTGAGCGGCGTTACTCCCGCGAGCATGCGGTAGGCGATGACGCCGAGGCTGTAGATGTCCGACCGCCGATCCACTTTCTGGCCGGAACATTGT
>JAAFHI010000195.1 GCA_013298335.1 Actinomycetota bacterium | reverse complement strand
GACACGCTCAGTTCGATGTGCATGACTGAAACGTATCTGGTTGATGTCAAAGGATTTCTGCGATACCACGGGCGGATTGACGATAATACCTACCACGCCGACCGGGTCACCCATCAGTCCCTGCGGATCGCGCTGGAAGCGGTGCTGGCTGGAAATCCGGTCGGGGAAGCCTGCCGTCCGGCGCTTGGATGCGCGATCGTGAGAAAGAAAACCGGTGAGTGAGGTGTCCACGGGCCTGTTTTTTCCGGTCCGGTCACTTTTTTTAACGGTGACCTACTTTTGGGAGGTTCATCGTCGCCGGACCCGCCGGTAGAATCGGAATGCCCGATTTTCAATAAAAACGTTTTGTCAGGCGCGGTCCGCAAGTCGTAGAATTAAAATCTGCCTCAAAAGAAAGCCATGACGGGCCCAAACACCACAGCCCGGCGGAAAGTAACTGGAATGACGCCCACCAACCTCGGTCACGCCATCGAATCAGCCCTCAATCCCGAACCCTTTCAGGCGGAAGCCGACCGCAATTCAGCGGTCGAGGCGCTGGTCAGGGTGGCCAACCGGCAGGGAGAACTGGCGAATTTCGTGGCGCTACGATACGGCAGTCCCGATTTTCTGCTTCCTCCGATGGAATTCAGCCGCTACGACCATTCGCTGACCGACTTCGCGGTCTCTCTCGAACTGGCGGCCAACAGCGCGGATGCAAGGGAACTGGTCGCGGAATCCCGCCAGCGGGGCGTTTCGCTTTCGGAAGTCGTCGCCGAGCGGTTCGATCCCGCCAATCTCAAACTGGTTCAAAGCTGGTATATCGTTGCGGGTGAAGCGGTTCGGCACAATATCCGCCTCGCGCACCCGATCGGGAACCGGACCCGCTATCTGGCCGCCATCCCGGCGCAACTCGACGATGCCCGGGCGGTTCGGTACAAAACCTACCGGCGGGAATGGGGGGAGTCGAAAGCCGCCCGCGTCGTCTGGGTGGACGCCGTCAGCCGCGGTTCACTTTCCAAAGTCGGGAATCTCATGCCGCTCAACGGGGGAACGCTTGAAGGATTTCTCGTCGAAAGGGCCCCGCGGGTGCTCACGACGGCGATGTTCGTCAAGTACAACACCGGGGTGCTCGCCGCCTTCCGCTTTCCAAGAATCACGCCCGATGAATCCGGTGAGGACTACTTCCGGCGGATCGCGGATACCCTGATCGACGCCGGCGCCACCAAGGTCAACATCGACGAAATGACGTTTCCCGTGATGGAGAATCTCCGCTAACCAGGCATCGCGCATTTTCGCAACTTTGGGGTGATGTTCATCGTACGCGCGCGCGATCCTTTATACATGTGAGTGAACGGGACTCGGTCCGATCTTCGGAAAGCCGGGACAAAGCAAAAGGGGCGCTCCCACTGGGAGCGCCCCTTTCGGTTGAAGGAACGGTTGTTCGTTACTGCCGCGTCAACGGGTCACCATACAAAATCCACGCCCGAGTGACGTTGGTGTTTTCCGTGGACGCCTTGGCGCGACGGATGGCATCCCCGAGGGTCGGCGCCGGGTTCGGGCCGTAGAGGGCATTGATCAACGCCTTGTTCATGCCGGTCTGGCTGAAGGACGGGGTCAGTGCGCTCGATCCCCAGAACACCACCGCGCCGCCTTCCGGCTTCATGACGAGGGTCCTGGCGAGACTCTGGGTGTACACATCGTTGAACGCGTTGAGGCAGGTCATCCCGACCACGATGCTCGGGCGACCGGCGTTGGTCAGCGAAGCGACATCATCCGACGTCAGCACCGATTCCGCCGCCCAGTTCGAGACCGAGCCGTGACCGGTGTAGTTGACGAAGCCCTTGCCGCTGTTGAGGTTGGAGAGGATCGAGGCGCGAGCCGCCGGTCCGCCGACCTGTCCGATGCGGACCGAGGTCTTGGTGAAGGTATCCGGGAGCGCGCTTTCGATCTGAGCGGCACTGGTTTCAAAGTCCCCGCCCGTGTCGTTGTTGTCCGCCACGATGAGGGCTTCACGCTGCCACGCCTGGCCCCGGGCCTGATCGAAGGCAACGATCTTGGAGACCATGGCCGTGATGTCCGTCGGCGTCTGACCGGGCAGGCGACCGATGGCGACCTGGCTCAGACCGCTGTTGTTGAAATCGCCGAACCAGTCGTCGGAGGCCGTTTCCAGCGTTCCGATTCCAATGAGTTTGGTCGGGATGACGTCCTGACCGAATCCAAGGTAGTCGCGCGGGTCGAACGAGGCATTGCCGGAGAAGAGGACGTACCGGACCGGGGTCTGCCAGTCACGGCTCGCCACGTTCAGGAAGTCCTTGATGGCCTGCGCCGATTTCACACCGAAGTTGAATTCGTCGTAAATGTCGGTCACGTCCACCACCTTGACCGTAAAGCCTTGCGACTGACGGAGTTGAACCAGCGGCGCCACCGCACCGGCGAGTTCCGGCGTGGTGATGATGACGAAGTTGGCCGCGTTGGAAGTCGCCGCCAGATTCGAGGGGGTGTTGGCCGTCACGGTCGGATTCAGGAAACGGCTTTCCGAAACGGCGACCAGTTTGTGATCGGTTTTCGAACCGCCCGGCACCACGAAGGACGCCGAGAAGCCGCTGTTGCCGTCGCCATCGCCGCGAACCGCAACTTCGACCGGGTTGTTGGCGTCGGTCACGTCGAAAACACGAGCCGCCTGCGAGAAGCCGCGAACGGTCATCGTCTGACCACCGCGTCCGCTCAGGGAGAGGGCGTTCGAATCGGCGTTCGGCGTCCGTGCGTAGCTGACGCGGATGGCCGCGACGAGGTTCACGTCGGCGGAGTCAGCCGACTGGAGCGTCACGAGGTTCTGGCCTTCCAGAATCTGCGACTGGGGAACGGTGGCCGTGAAGGTCTGCTGGTTGCGGTCGGTGTAGGCGACTTCGCCGATGACCTGACCGTTCAGCTTGACCGACACGCGATGCGCGTTGAGCGACACACCCTGAAGGGTCACCGCCACCTGCGCCGGGTAGTTGGCCGCGGCGTCGCGGTTCTTGACCGTGAGCGCCTGATCGACCGGAGCGTTGGTCACGACGCTGCCGAAGAAGTTGTCGGCGTCACCGTTTTCCAGCGCCGCGAAGTAGGTCGTGCGATCCTGCCGTTCGACGAGGAACGGGAAGTTCGCGACGCCGATCTTGCTGCCGTTGGCGAGGTTCGAGACCGGGATGCGAAGCCCGGCGGTGTTGCCTTCCACCAGCCAGTAGGTCTGTTCGCCGGACTGGAGGGTGTCGATGGATGAGCCGAAGAACTCGACCCCGTTCGCCGTCACCTGCATCGGGACTTCCCGACCGCCGACGAAGAGTTGAAGGTTGGCGTCAACCGCGTTCGGGTTCAGGCCCGCCGCGACCAGCGCAGCGCGCGAAACCTTCTGCCAGCCGGTGGTGCGGACGCCCATTTTGACAGCCGCGCCGTTGGCAATCTGGTTGCGAACCGCTCCGGCTTTGGCGTTGCCGCCGCGCGCCGCATCGGTCGAAGCGATGTAGTTGGCCAGTTCCGTCGGGTTGGCGGAAAGCAGCGACGTTCCGGTCTGGGCCCCGATGAGGGGGTTGGTGCGACCGAGCAGCGGCGCGTTCCGGACCGACGACGGCATCGGCTTGTTGGCGGTCTGAAGTTTGAACGGTCCGCTCCAGGTGCTCTTTCCGTTCAGGTCGATGTCTTCGAGCCAGTACGAAACCGGGGATTCAACCGTTTCGCCCGTCGGCTCGAACACCACGCGGCCCTTGACGGTCTTCTTGGCGATCCTCTTGACGGGGGCCGGGTTGGCGATGGTGTCACGCCAGTTGTAGCGATTTCCCGCCGTCAGGCTGGTGCCCGCCATCAGGGCGTTTCCGGCAATGAGGTTCGGCGTCACCAGTTGGCGTCCGAAACGGGTTTCCTTCCAGACACGGAAACCGAGGTTGTCGGCTTCGAAGCCGGTCGCCCAGTTCACGCCGACCTGACCGTCGGAATACTGAATGGCCTGGAAATCAGCGAGTTTGACATCGGTCGGGGTGGCGCAGGTGCAGAACGTGCCCTGGGTCGCCGCCGCTGTGTTGGTCGTGCCGCCGACGCCCGGGCTGGCGCCATACTGCGTCGCGCCCGGATTGGTGACACCGGGGTTTCCGCCGGTGGCCGAGACCGTGACCCCGGTCCCGAAATTCGTGAAGACCACGCCGCCGCCGCCGCCGCCGCCGGGTCCGATCGAGTCGGTGGCGGTGAGGGGGGTGTTGTTGCCGCCGTTGCCGCCATTGGCGCGAGCGGTAATGGCGCCGATGCCGGTGGAGGTGTTGGCGAAGATGAGGATGGTGCCGCCCGCGCCCGCGCCGCCGCCGCCGTCGTTGGTGTTGGAGTTCACGCCGCCGTCGCCGCTGGCGCTGATGGTTCCTGATCCGATGGCTTCGCAGACGTGGATCATGATGATGCCGCCGCCCACGCCGCCGCTGGAGGTCGTCAGGTTGGTCGAATCGTTTTTGACGCCGGCGCCGCCGCCGCCGCCCATGAAGATGCGGTTGACGGAGATGTCGGCCAACATCGAGGCGCCGCCGCGACCGCCGGTGGCGTTGTTGGTGAGCGGGCCGGTGTTGCCGCCGGTTCCGCCAGCGCCCCCGTTGCCGCCGCCGCCGCCGCCGCTGTTTTCAACGTTGCCGCTTGGGCTGGCGACCGCCGGATTGGCGTCGGTGCCGCCGCCGCCGCCGTTACCGGGGGCGCCCTGGGCACTGCCGCCGCCGGGGTATCCCGGCTGCGTTGTTGCCTGAACGACCGAAGCACTGTTGTAAACCAGTGACGGCGTTCCGCAGACACCTTCGCCCTTGATGGCATGGGCGCCGGAGAGGGCACCCGTACCGGTGATGGTCGGACTGGCGAACAGGAAGTCGGTGCTGGTCGGAGGACCCGTGACCGTGCCGGTGACGCGGCGCCCGCCGCCGCCCCGGAAGCCCTTGAAGTCCATGCTGATGGTGCCGTTGATGGCGTTCTGCGAGTCGGTGAAGCTGAGCAGGTTGATGACGTCGAACGCGAGCACGCCGCCGGTCTGGCCGTCCCATGAGGCGCCGGTGACGCCAGTGCCGCCGTCGATGCCGGCCCGTCCGTATTCGGGGACACGGATCACCTGAAACCGCCGCTGCTGGGCCGATGCGGTCGGCGCGAGATTCCGGTAGGAATTCGTCAGCGCGGGCAGAAAGGTGAGCGTGCCGCCCGAAGTGGCGACGGCGCTGGTGGCCCGGACATATTCATACAGGCCGGTCTGATTGATGGCCGTGCGGCCCGAACCGGTCCCGGTATTGGCGCCGTAGTTGTTGGTATTCGAATTATTGAAGTCGGCGTCCTGCATCTGAATGATGAGGATCAGGTCGCCAACGGCAATCGCCTGGGGGGTAATCGACGCGCCGTCCACTGGGTCGGTCCCGGAGCGGGCCGCCGAGACGGCAACGGAGGTAGACCCCGCCGCCAGCACACCGGTGCCCGGCAGGCTGGCCTGATTCGGGGGGTAATAGGAATTCAGGATTCCCGAAAGTGACGTGGTCGGCGTGCCGCCGCTCGGCGGCGCCGGTGCCGGACACAACTGGGCTCCCACCGGAACGACAAAGATGCAGCTCGTGGCAAAAAGCATCAGGAAGAAGACCTTGAATGCATTCAGGCCACGCCCACGATGCACAAGTTCGCTCAATGGCCGAGCGATTGGATTGAATTTCATTTTTGACTTTCCTCGCTTCACGGAACTGACATCCCGCGTTGTCTCAATAATTCGCTGATCTGGTGAATGGTCTGGTTTCATCACTGAACCCCTCTTCCGGAAAAGAAAACAACCTTTGTGATTGTGCTCGAATACAAAAAACCGAGAGCAGTCCCCGCTTTCGCTTTCAAGGGGACTGCGACAAGAACTCAAGTGCCGAAAAAACGGGCAACCGAGCCGGTTTTCAGGCATTCGAGGCGGATTTCCCGTAACCGTCGTCGGTGCAGATAGAAACCGCCTACAATAATGCTTCCATGCCCTGTGAAATTGTTCCCGCACCCTACCAAAGCAGTCTTGATTGTCAAGGCACAAGCAAGGTGGGGGTGTGCGACGTCACTGGACGCCGACCCTTTCAACCTGACCGATGTTCCGTTCGCCTGGCGAGAACCAGTTTCGTGCCCGGTACAGCCAGCGTCGCGCCGATGCCCGCGCGGGTGACATCGAAACGCCTTCGACCCGCCCCAGAATCTGTTCGGGGGCGATGCGTTCTACTTCGTCCATCGCGTCGCCGCGCAGGATGAAGGTCGCGTCTTCCGGCGTTGGCCGGCGCACGATCCGGTGGGCGATGATCCGGTTGGCGATGGCGACCAGCGCCACGTCGCCGACGCGCAGGTCGGCGGAAGGCGTCGGATGGACCGAAATGATCTCGCCGTCGGCGATGAGGGGGTGCATGCTCCCGCCGCTCGCCCGGAACCGGACCGACACGCCCGCGCGGAGCAACGAAACCGCCACCGGTTCGAAGTGCTCGCCGAGGATGTCTCCGAAGGTTCCGAATGACGTGGACATGGGCCTCTCCGGGGTCAGGCAGCAATGAGTTCGCGGACGAATTCGACGGCTGAAGGTTCAGGGAGGAAATGCAGTTCCCGGCAGGGAACGCCGGTCACCAGGCCTTCCAGGAATGAAACCGTGGCGGCAAGACTG